>NZ_CP054139.1:2115433-2417638 GCF_013283875.1 Mucilaginibacter mali | reverse complement strand
GCCGACATAGAGATGCCCTTACGGCCCGACGGGAAATTAACCCTTGCACCATCCCAAATAAACGCTTTTGATGCAGCCCATGATACATCGCGGGTGTTCAGCATTTTAAAGTGCCACGTTAAAGGCTTGGTGCCCACATGGGCCGACGCCTGGCCAACTTCTTCAGGAGTGATAATGCTTACGGTTTTATCACTCGCGCGCATTTTAGCCATGCGGGCTTGCTGGGTAGGAGTAAGCACTTCGTTAGGGTTTTGCAGGTCGCCTGAGCCAACCACAGTCATGTTAGCGGGGGCGGTTACGTAGTAATCAAAATCGCCATACTCGCAGTAAAACTCGCCTAAGCCCATATAAGGCAGGGTGTTCCAGCCTTCCACGTCATCATATACGCACATGCGCGGGTACCATTGTGCAATTTCGTAAACTACGCCTTGCTTAAAGGTTTTGCGGCCCATACGGTCGGCGCCATAAAAGGGGATAGAGAAATCGTAATTAACCTTTACCGATATCTTATCGCCACCGGCACCAAGCGGAGTTTTAAGGCGTACCTGCATACGCGCATCGCTGATTACCGGTGTAACGGTATAAGTTTGGCCTTTGTAAGTAACGGTTACGGTACCGATATGATAACCACCGCGTGGATAAGGCTGACCGAAGCGGTTACCCTCGATAGGGGTAGTCGCATCGCCGCGCGAACCTTTTTCAAACATGTTCTGATCTAACTGCATCCACAGGTGATCCATTTTATCCGGGCTGTTATTGGTATAGTTTACCGTTACCTGTCCGCTGATGGTGGTATCCTTTGCCAGCTCGTTAATGGTAGCGTGAATTACGTAATCGGCGCGGTTTTGCCAGTATTTGGGCCCGGGTTTACCCGCCGGCGAACGCATTTCCGAACCGTTTGAGGGCCAGGTGATAGGGCCAAAAAGTTCGTAATTATTGTATTTGGTCGAATCGGGTTTGGATTGGGCGTGTATATTTGTTGCCGATAGCAGCAAACAACAAGCACCCGCAATGGTGTTTAGTTTTTGAAAACGCATGATCAGTTTGTTTTTGTTTTGCGCAAGGTAAGCAAAATAACAATTATGATCAGGCGGCTTATTATTCTTAAAATAATAAGTTTTAATTATTAGGCGGCCACGTGCTGCTTTATCAGTTGTAAAACCTCGTTATTTTGGTTGAGTTCGTTTTCCAAATCAAAATCATCTTGTAAACCCAGCCAAAACTTCGCCGAGTTGCCGAAAAACTTACTTAGCCGCAGAGCGGTATCGGCGGTAATTCTTCTGTTGCCTTTAATAATTTCTGATACCCGGGTTTGTGGTATCTTGGTTTCCTTAGCCAGCCTGTAAGCCGTTATATTCAGCGGGATTAAAAACTCCTCGCTTAAAATTTCTCCGGGGTGGATGTTAGGTAGTTTTTCCATTTTAGTGATAATCTATTATTTCTACATCACTGGCATTTCCGTTATTCCATTTAAAAATAATCCGCCATTGATCGTTAATCCTAATGCTGTAATAATCTTTTAGATCACCCTTTTTCTTTTCCAACTTATTTGATGGCGGAATAGTTAAATCCTGAATGTTTTGCGAGTTATTGATCATTCTAAGCTTTCTTCTACCGATTGTTTGTATTTCAATAGGTAGTTTAACCACTCTGACACCATTCCATATTTTTTCTGTGTCTTTAGAGCCAAAAGAAGTAATCATAGTATTGCAATACGTTACTAACGTCAAAGGTAATTATTAAAGCCGAAATTTTATCTGCTTCTTAAAATAATCTGCACATTTGCACAAAGGTACATCTACAATATAAAAATCAATGAACCATCTCGCTAATTCGTCATCGCCATATTTATTACAGCATGCCAACAACCCGGTAGATTGGTATCCCTGGGGGCCAGAGGCATTGCAAAAGGCCAGGGACGAAAATAAATTGATCCTGGTGAGTATCGGCTACTCGGCCTGCCATTGGTGCCATGTAATGGAGCACGAAAGTTTTGAAGATGAAAGCGTAGCGGCCGTAATGAACGAGTATTTTGTGTGTATTAAGGTAGATAGGGAAGAACGCCCCGACGTTGACCAGATCTATATGAGCGCCGTACAACTCATGACCGGCAGAGGCGGTTGGCCTTTGAACTGTATCTGCCTGCCCGATCAGCGGCCGATATATGGTGGCACCTATTTCCGCAAGAACGACTGGACAAGCCTGCTGTTTAACCTGGCCGATTTTTACAGGAACAAACCTGCTGAGGCAGCCGAGTATGCCGATAAGCTAACTGCGGGCATTAAGCAATATGAATCAGTAAGTTTTGTGAAGGAACAGGCGGCATACACAACAGTCGATTTGGAGAAGATAGTAAGCAACTGGATGCGCTATTTCGATACCCTTGAGGGCGGCATGGGTAGCGAACCAAAATTCCCGATGCCCAATAACTGGCTGTTTTTGATGCGGTACGCTTATTTAATGGGCGATGGAAAGGTTACCGACATTGTAAAGCTCACGCTAAGGAAGATGGCCTATGGGGGTATTTATGATCATGTTGGTGGCGGCTTTGCCCGTTATTCAGTAGACAGGCGCTGGCACATCCCGCATTTTGAGAAAATGCTGTATGATAATGCACAGCTAATAAGCGTTTATGCCGAAGCCTACACCTGGCAGCCCGATCAGCTATACAAACACATTGTCGCCGAGACCATTGCCTTTACCGAGCGCGAACTGATGTCGCCCGAATATGGCTTCTACTCGGCTTTAGATGCGGATAGCGAGGGGGTAGAGGGTAAGTTCTACAGCTTCAGCAAAGCCGAATTGGTTGATCTTTTAGGTGAAGATGCCGATGTCTTCTGCATCTATTATAATGTAACCGAACACGGCAACTGGGAAGAAGAGGAGACCAACGTATTCTTCCGGAATAATGATGATGACCTGCTGGCCGAAAAATTGGGATTATGTACGGCCGATCTGCAGGCCATCATTCATCGTGCTAAAGCAAAGGTGTTGACTGAAAGAAGCAAGCGTATACGGCCCGGACTGGATAATAAAATACTGGCTTCGTGGAATGGATTAATGCTGAAGGGTTTGTGCGATGCTTATCGTGTTTTTGATATCCCGGAATATTTGGAATTGGCATTGAAGAATGCGGAGTTTATCACCCAAGATCTTATCACATCAGATAATAAACTGATACGTGTTTATAAAAAAGGCTCCGCCGAAGGCATTGCATTTTTAGATGACTATGCTAATGTGATCGACGCATTCATAGCGCTTTATGAAGTTACTTTTGATGTGCAATGGTTAACCCGCGCAAAAGACCTAACCAATATCACCATCGCCGACTTTTATGATGAAGCTAACGGCATCTTCTTTTATACCGGCGATGGCGATGAGCAACTGATCGCCCGTAAATCGGAGATCATGGATGGGGTGATCCCATCTTCAAACTCGGTAATGGCGCGTAACCTTAAAAAACTGTCGCTGTTTTTTGATGATGAGCGGTATGCTGAGATATCATCGCAACTGCTCAGGAACATCTTCCCGCTGATCGCCAAGTATGGTTCGTCTTACTCAAACTGGGCCATTTTATTGCAGGAGGAGGTATTGGGCATTAATGAAATAGCTGTTACAGGGGCCGATGTATCAGCTGTACGTAAACAACTGGAACAAAACTACATTCCCAATAAAATAATGTTGGGCGGTAACGTAGAAAACTTACCTTTGCTGCAAAACAGGGTAGGCGTGCAAACGCGTATCTTTATTTGTAAAGATAAAACCTGCGGATTACCATCGGAAACGGTGGATGAAGCACTAAAACAAATAGGCCGCTAAGGCTATTATATTAGTAAAACATAACCCACAATTATGAAGATTGAAGCCCAACACGTAGTGTCTTTAACCTACGATCTGTATGTTAATAATGATCAGGGTACCGAGGAACTGGTAGAAAGCGCCACCCTTGAACAACCCCTTACCTTTTTATTCGGCGCAGGCCAAATGCTGCCTAAGTTTGAAGAAAACCTGAGCACCCTATCAACCGGCGATGCTTACGATTTTCGTTTATCTGCTGAAGATGCTTACGGCGAAATTAATGAAGAAGCCGTTGCTAACCTGCCAAAGGAAATGTTCCAGGGCCAGGACCTGCCTGAAATTGGCAGCATATTACCTTTGCAGGATAACCAGGGCAATCACTTCCAGGGCCAGGTAGTATCAATTGCCGAAGACGGCGTGATCGTAGACTTGAACCACCCAATGGCCGGCCAGGCGCTACACTTTAAAGGCAATATCGTAAACGTTCGCCCGGCAACTCCGGAAGAACTGGCGCACGGCCACGCGCATGGGCCGGATGGTCATCACCATCATTAATTAGTGATAGACTGATAAGTGGCAATTTAACCATAAAGGTCACAAAGGAAAAGCCACAAAGGCCGCAAAGATCTTGTTGTAAAACAGGGTCTTTGTGGCCTTTATATTTTAGCGGATACTGAAATTACTTTGTGATCTTAGTGTTTCTGTTCTTTGTGTCCTTTGTGGTTAAATACCACAAAGGTCGCCGTCAAAAATCTAAACAAACCCTGTATTTTGTTTGTATATTTATTATGCCAATACACATGATAGACGAGATACCGGTTATTAAAGTGCGCGCTATGGAATGCGCCGATACCACCGACGAATTAGCTGCCGAGGAACCTTTGGAGATCCGCCTGGAACACGGCCCTGATTTCCATCGCGAGGTGAAGAATATTTCGGTTACTATGCGTACGCCCGGTAATGATGCCGAACTGGCCGTTGGCTTCCTGTTTACCGAAGGCATCATCCGTTCAGTAAGCGAGGTGTTGTTTGCCCGGCATAACTTTGCCTGTAACGAGAACCGGCAGAATGTGATCCAGGTATCGCTGCGATCAAACATCGTCCCCAACTTAAATACTGCCGACCGGAATTTTTACACCACATCCAGTTGCGGGGTTTGCGGTAAATCGTCTATCAATTCCATCCGCACGGTAAACCAATATGACGGTGCCGATGATAATAATTGTGTTAGTGCTACCACGCTTTATGATATGCCCGAGCAATTGCACGAGCAACAGGAAATATTCGCGCAGACCGGCGGCTTGCATGCCTCGGCCTTGTTCTCATCGTATGGTGAGTTGCTGTTAGTGCGCGAGGATGTGGGCAGGCACAACGCTTTAGACAAACTAATTGGTGCCGCGCTAAACGAAGACCTGTTGCCGCTAAACGATAAGGTGCTGCTGCTAAGCGGCCGCGCCAGTTTTGAACTGGTGCAAAAGGCAGCTATGGCCGGGATAAATATTATTGCAGCCATTGGTGCACCATCCACACTGGCGGTACAACTGGCCGAGGAGTTTGATATTACCCTTTGCGGTTTTTTACGCGGGCACCGCTTTAATATTTATACATCGCCGCACCGCATTGTATTAACCTAACCTGTATATGAAGATTCGCATTAAAGGAAACAGCATACGCTACCGTTTAACCCGGTCGGAGGTGGAGCGTTTTGGTATCGATGGTATGATTAAAGAAGCAACCCACTTTGGTAATAAGGTATTAAGCTATGTATTGCAGAAAACCGATGCCGAAAATATTACGGCCAGCTTTGAGGATGATACCATCACGCTGCTGATGCCCCAAAACATGGCTACCGAATGGACGCTTAGCGATAGAGTAGGCTTTGAAAATGTATCCGGCGAGTTGAGCCTGTTTATTGAAAAGGATTTCCAGTGTTTGGATAATGTGGCCGAGGATCAGAGCGATAATTACCCCAATCCATTAGCGGTACATAACCATGAGTAAAGTTAAAGAGCAGCCCAACGCCGAAAACCCCGAAGAATTAACCGGGTTAAAGGTTACCGAGCCTAAGGAATGGGCCGCGGGTATCCCTGCTGTGCTGGCTGCCTTTAAGGATGTACTGGAGGAAGAAAATCCTGTGCGCGGTATGCGCGCCTTACTGCACATGAACCAAAAAGCAGGCTTCGACTGCTCAAGCTGTGCCTGGCCCGATCCGGATGATGACCGCTCGCCCATAGCCGAATATTGCGAGAATGGCGCCAAGGCGCTTGCCTGGGAGGCCACTAATAAAAAGCTTACGCCCGAATTCTTCGCTAAAAACTCCATCGCCGATCTGGCCCGGATGAATGATTTTGAAATGGGCAAGACCGGCCGCATTGCGCAGCCTGTTTACCTGCCCCAAGGTGGTACACATTACCAGCCCATCAGTTGGGATGATGCTTTTAAAAAGATAGCTGCGAACCTTAATGGCTTGTCATCTCCCGATGAGGCCGCATTTTATACATCGGGGCGTACCAGTAACGAGGCTTCGTTTGTTTACCAGTTGTTTGCGCGCGAGTTTGGTACCAATAATATGCCCGATTGCTCTAATATGTGCCACGAATCTACGGGCGTCGGCCTGGCCGAAGTGATCGGCATTGGCAAGGGCACTGTTACGCTGAATGATTTTTACGATACGGATATCATCATTATTATGGGGCAAAACCCGGGTACCAATCACCCGAGGATGCTTACCGCGCTGGAAAAGGCCAAAAAGCGGGGGACAAAGATCATCGCCATAAATCCTCTGCACGAAGCCGGTTTGACCGCCTTTAAAAATCCGCAGACGGTAAAAGGCTTGTTAGGTATCAGTACGCCGCTGGCAGATCTGTACCTGCAGGTAAAAATAAACGGTGACATGGCCCTGCTTAAGGCTTTGGAGATACTACTATATAAAGCTGAGCAGGAAAACCCGGGAACGGTGTTCGATAAAAAGTTTATCGAAGAAAATACGGTTGGTTACCTCGAACTTGTCAATAGCTGGCACCAATATAAAGTTGCAGATCTGGCAAATGAGGCCGGAGTGCCCTTAAGTCAGCTACAGGAAGCGGCAAACATGATAAGCCATGCCGGTAAGATGATCATCTGCTGGGCAATGGGTATCACACAGCATGTTAATGGTGTGGCCACTATTAAGGAGATAGTAAACCTGGCCTTATTGAAAGGGGCCATCGGTAAATCAGGCGCAGGGCTTTGCCCGGTACGTGGACATAGCAATGTGCAGGGCAACCGCACCATGCTGATATGGGACAAACCCAAAAAAGAGCAGCTGGATAAACTAAAAAACTTTTTTGGTTTCGACCCCCCGCGTAAACCCGGTTATGATGTAGTGGAAGCCATTAAGGCCATGCACGAAGGTAAACTAAAGTTCTTTTTCAGTATGGGCGGTAATTTCTTGTCGGCTACGCCGGATACCACTTACACTGCCGAAGCTATGCGTAAACTGAAACTGACAGTGCACGTATCAACCAAGTTAAACCGCGCGCACCTGGTGCATGGCGAAGAAACACTGATACTACCCACCTTTGCCCGGAGCGATAAGGACACCACAGGCGGTATAGACCAGATCGTCAGTTGCGAAAACTCGATGGGGGTGATGCAGCAATCCCAGGGAATGCTGAAGCCGGTGTCCGATCAATTTTTAAGCGAAACGGATATCGTTTGCCGGATGGCAAAAGCCACGCTGGGCGATAAGTCGGTGGTAGATTGGGACAAGTATGCTTCAAACTACGACCATATCAGGACAGATATTGAAGAGGTGATCCCGGGATTTAAGGATTATAATAAACGCATCCGCGAACCCGGGGGCTTTTACCTGCCCAATGCGGCCCGCGATGGTAAATTTAAGACGGCAAAATATGGCGATAAGGCTGCATTTACTGTAAACGAACTGCCCCAAAACAATATGGCCGATGACGAATACGCCATGACCACTATCCGCAGCCACGACCAGTTTAATACGACCATTTATGGACTGGACGACCGCTACCGCGGCATTCACCAGGAACGCCGGGTAATATTTATGAATCCTAAGGATATTGCTTCAGCCGGTTTTACGGCTGGCGATAAGGTAGACTTGTACAGCTATTTTAAAGGCAAGGAGCGGGTTGCGCGCTTATTCGTTATTGTATCTTACAATATCCCTGAACGTAATACGGCTACCTATTTTCCCGAAGCAAACGTGCTGGTACCGATAGACAGCGTAGCTGAGGGTAGCAATACGCCTACAAGTAAATTGGTTTATATCAAGATCAGGAAACATGGGGCGTGAATGGGGGATCATCCATTTTTACTGTGTTTAAAACAGCATAAATATCCGTGTAACATGTTTTTGATTGCTTTTTTATTTAACTATTTGATAATCAGTGTTTTGAATTAAAAAATTACCCAAATTGTGTTACATTGTGTTAACCTTTTTTCGGACTCTTTTTATCCTCCGTTAAGGATGCATTCACCATGGCTTTGAAGCCGATCATTAAAACCTTACCTTAGTGCTGCAAACCACTCAATATAATGACAAGCCGGAAACATATTCTTGTATCGGTCATTGCGCTGATTGTCAGTATAAATACCTTTGGCCAAACCATTAAAGTGGCAGTCGCGGCCAACCTGCAATCGGTAATAAAAGTACTGGGCGATGATTTTAAAAAGCGCAGCGGTGTTACTATCGAACCTATCGTCGGTTCATCGGGCAAACTGGTAGCGCAGATCGCCAACGGCGCGCCTTACGATGTTTTTCTTTCGGCAGATATGGAATTTTCGCAGAAATTATCGGATGCGGGACTTACCGAACAAGCCCCGGTAGTTTATGCCCTGGGCAGCCTGATCATTTGTACCACACAAAACATCAGTCTTAAAAATTGGGATAAACTGATTACTACCGATCAGGTGGGCAAAATAGCTATAGCCAATGCGGCGATAGCCCCCTACGGCCGCGCGGCGGAAGAGACCCTGACCAAACTGAACCTGCTGGATAAAGTAAAACCGAAACTTGTTTACGGCGAAAGCATATCGCAGGTGAATACCTACATTACTACAGGAGTGGCTTCGGTAGGTTTCACCACACAGTCGCTGGTGATGGATCCGGCCAATACCACCAAAATCAACTGGCAGCGTATCGACACTAAAACTTACGCGCCGATACAGCAAGGCATGGTACTGCTTAAAAAAGCGACCAATAAAGTCAATGCCGAAAAATTTTATAAATACACGTTAAGCGCTCCTGCCAAAAGCATCCTAAAAAAATATGGTTATATCATACCCTAACTAACATGGACTGGTCGCCCATATGGTTATCTGTAAAGCTGGCAAGTATCACCACCTTGTTGCTGCTGCTTATCGGTTTGCCGCTGGCTTATTGGTTAAGCAAAGGCCGTTCGGTATTGCGTGTGTTGCTTGAAGCACTGATTACCATGCCGCTGGTATTGCCGCCATCGGTATTGGGGTTTTACTTGCTGATCGCTTTTAGTCCGCAGCATGGGGTGGGGAAGTGGCTGCATGATACGTTTAATATTCAGTTTGTGTTCTCGTTCCCGGGATTGATACTCGCTTCTGTTATTTACAGCTTACCTTTTATGATCGGGCCTATCAAATCGGCTTTACAGCATTTGCCGCATTCATGGGCGCAGGCATCGTACACGCTGGGTAAAAGCGAACGCGAAACCTTTTTGCAGGTCTTGCTGCCTAATATCAAAGCATCGGTATTAACGGCCATGGTCATGACCTTCGCGCATACCATGGGCGAGTTTGGCGTGGTGCTGATGATTGGCGGCAATATCCCCGGCGTTACTAAAGTGGCATCCATCGCCATTTACGATTCGGTGGAGAGTATGGATTACCATCTGGCCAATAATTACTCGCTGCTGTTATTTGCTTTTACGTTTATTATCGTAACCGCCGTATTTATTTTTAATCGTAACAAAGCCAAAAGTCCACTGGAATGATAGTAGCCGAGATCCATAAAAAACTAACGGCCGGCCATGGGCAAGTTGACCTGCAAGTGAAATTGCAGGCCGAAAAAGGCAGTATCACGGTTATACACGGCCCGTCAGGAGCAGGTAAAACAACCTTCCTGAAAATTATTGCCGGATTGACCCATGCGAATCAGGGCCTTGTTGTAATCGACGATCAGGTTTGGCTGGATACAGCAAACGGGATCAACCTGTTGCCGCAACAGCGCAAAGCCGGCTTTGTATTTCAAAACTACGCGCTGTTTCCCAATATGACCGTCCGCCGCCATTTGGAATATGCCACAAGTGATGCATTATGGATAACTGAACTGCTAAAAATAGGTGGCCTGGATGGATTGGCCGACCGTAAACCCGATTACCTATCGGGCGGGCAGCAGCAACGCCTGGCTATTTTGCGGGCCATGGCCAATAAACCGGCTTTACTGCTGATGGACGAGCCCTTCTCTGCCCTCGACGCAAAAACAAAGGCCGGCTTACTAGCCGACCTTAAACAACTTTGGGATAAACTGCAAACTACGGTAATCATTGTAAGCCACAATCTGCAGGAGTTGGCCGGCATTGCTACCGGCGAACTTTATATCGAAAGCTAAATCAGCTTACTGCTTTGGTTTTTTGTTTTCTTCTATAAATCCATAAAACGATATCGGGTCGCGGTTAAGGTTGGTTACGCTTAAGGTGCCGTAGCCGTTGTTAGATACATTCAATATCATTTGCCTTACATCCTTAGTATCTGTGGGTTTAATAACAATCTCGTAGCCACCCTTTTTGGCGGTACTGGCGTAAGTAAATTTTGTGGACGTAAATTGCATGTCGTTCTGTGTCGGGTTCATCGGCGCCACATAGGCGCGGCCATAGTACGGCAGGTATGATATTACGCTGTCGCCCGTTATGCGCACATCATATTCCGCTGTTAAATTGACGTTACCGCCACGCATGGGGTTTGCCGTTTGTGCGGTAAATGTGAAGTTTTTGCTTTCTAAGATTTTTTGCATCGCGGCTTCCTTTGCAGCCACTTTATCCTTCCGGCTTTGTGCCTGGCTTACACTTGTGCCGGCCAGTGCAATGGTCAGCGCAAGTAATGTGGTCTTTAATATTTTCATGATCATATAATTTTTATCGTATGATGTAAGGCGTAGCCATATTCCATAAAACGTAAAAGAAATATTTACCAATATATTATTAGAACTAATTTACCTGTAATAGTTTAAACAAACAAAAAGCCACCCGGTTTATGGCGGGTGGCTTTTGTAAGCCCTCTCCGTTGGAGAGGGTTTAGGTGAGGTTCTTTATATCATGCTCACACTACGGTTCACAAACTCGGTTAAATCTGCACCGGTCAATAAACCTTGTGACAATAATGCCAGGTCAAATGCCTGTTTGGCTAAGCGGCTTTGCTCGGCTGTATCTTCGGTTTGCAATATACGGGTGATCAGTTTATGGTTACCGTTCACTACCACTTTATAATTATCGGGCATGTTGCCGTAAAAGCCCATGCCACCACCCATAGCTGCCATATCCTTCATACGGCGCATAAACTCGTCCATGGTTACGGTTACCGGTAGTTCATCGGGGTTAAGGCTTTCCAGTTCAACTTTAAAGGCCGGTTTGTTAATAGCGCTGTCGAAGATGGTTTTCACCTGTCCACTTTGCTCTTCAGTTAGGATGTGTGCCGGGGCATCATCTTTTTTGATCAGTTTATCGGCCACATCAGCATCAACACGTTTCAGCGATGTTTTTTCCAGCTTCTGCTCCAGGTGACTGATAAAGTGGTTATCAATCGGTGAGTTCATCAGCAACACATCATAACCTTTTTTATTGGCCGATTGGATAAACGCATCCTGCTTGGCCGGATCGTTGGTGTAGATATAGATCAGCTGACCGTCCTTATCGGTCTGTGCATCGGCCACCTTATCTTTATATTCGTTAAGGGTATAGTTCTTTTTGTCCTCGGTGCTGGTCAGCAATACAAAATCTTTGGCTTTGTCGTAAAATTTCTCTTCGCTAATGATACCGTATTTTACAAACAGGCCAATATCGCTCCATTTTTCTTCGTAAGCGGCACGGTCGGCTTTAAACAGGTCTGAAAGTTTGTCAGCTACTTTCTTAGTGATATAGCTGTTGATCTTCTTCACGTTGCTATCGGCCTGCAGGAAGCTGCGCGATACGTTTAGCGGGATATCCGGTGAATCGATAACCCCGTGCAGCAACATCAAAAACTCCGGAACGATATCCTTCACCTCATCAGTAATAAATACCTGGCGCGAGAACAGTTTGATCTTGTTTTTGGTCATCTCAAAATCGTTCTTCACCTTAGGGAAGTACAATACACCCGTGAGGTTAAACGGATAGTCCACATTCAGGTGGATCCAGAACAAAGGTTCTTCGCTGAACGGATACAATTCCTTATAGAAATTCAGGTAGTCCTCATCCTTTAATTCAGATGGTTGCTTGGTCCAGATGGGGTTGGTATCGTTAATAATGTTATCAACCTCCACATCCTTTGTTTTTGGCTTGCCATCGGCATCTTCGCCATCAGGCTCCTGCTCGGTATTGGTACCGAACTTTATGGGGACAGGCAGGAATTTGGCGTATTTATCCAGTATCTCCTGTAATTTGTATTTGCTCAGAAACTCTTCGCTTTCGGCATTTATGTGTAATATCACATCGGTACCGCGGGTAGTGCGGGTACCTTCGCCAATTTCAAACTCGGTGCTACCATCGCAAGTCCAATGGGCGGGTTCAGCGCCTTCCTGGTAGCTTAGGGTCTGTATCTCTACACGGTCGGCCACCATAAAGGCAGAGTAGAAGCCCAAACCAAAGCGACCGATGATCTCGTTCGCATCCTTGGCTTCCTTAAACTTCTCCATAAACTCGGTAGCGCCCGAGAATGCGATCTGGTTGATATACTTCTTGATCTCGTCGGCGGTCATACCTAAACCGTTATCGGAGATGGTAATGGTCTTTGCATTTTCATCGAAAGCTACTTCAACCTGCAGTTCGCCCAGTTCGCCATTGTATTGGCCTAATGATGCCAGACGTTTTACTTTTTGGGTAGCATCAACCGCGTTTGATACCAGTTCGCGCAGAAAGATCTCGTTATCTGAGTAAAGGAATTTTTTAATGATAGGGAAGATGTTCTCGGTGTGTATCGAAATGGTGCCTTTTTCTTGCGTCATATCTGTTATATTTTTTTGATTGTTGTTTTTTGATTGTATAACAGTGCAATATCAATGCGTGTACCAAAGGGTGGGGGCTTGTCAAATTGGCAGATTGATTAATATAGAAATGTTATTGCTAAAATTTCTATATTGCTATCAATGAAAATCAATATGCCTTTGCTGGTTTTGATATTGTTATCAAAATTAAGTTTCTGTCAACCCGAATCACAAAAGTTTAAATCATCGAAATTAAAAAATGTGCACCTTTCGACTGTCGAATTGAAAGGCAAGTTTACCGATAATGATTTTTCGCAATTGTGGACTAAAACGGAAAATAAATTTGTGTATGGATTTATTGGTGATAACTATCGGCGCATACGTATAAAGTTTATCAATGTAACTAAAGATAGTGCTGGTAGCTATGCGGTTTATGGTAAATCGATGGTTGGCAATAACAAATGTTCCTTTAAAGGAAGTATTGTTGTTTCAAACGTCAGAAAATACAAATCCATAAGTTACGGTGTAGATAATGAGTATAAAAGCAAAGGTATTGTTGGTAATTATACCATAATTGGCGAGTATATTTTAATTGAAGATAATGCAGAACCCTTTTCGGGGGTATTTAGCGGTGTATTTAAGACTGATTTTTATTTAACTAAAGATAATAGGGTGCACTACGATAATACTGAAATGGATGCCGATGGTTATACTAATAATGAATTTGTAGGTATATGGACAGATAATAAAACGAAATCGATTAAAATATGTAATTGGGGTGATTATAGAGTACCCAATTCAGGAAATTTAGATGTTGGAGCAGGGGAGTTCTCGCCTAATGAAAAATATCTGCCGTTTGGATGGCAAACCTTACGTGATGCAAATTCCGAAAAGCCAATATCCATCAAAGCAAGAAAAGAAGAGCAGCGCATCTGGTGGCAATAGCCTTAAATTTAAACCGTTTTAATAACCTTTTCCCGATATCCAAACATCACAATTAACACCCCCACAAAAACCATTAGTCAGGTGATTATAGCCGTACTCCATAAAAATACCTGCCAGCAACTGGCCAATCACATCGCGTGTAAGGATACTTACTACAAAGCACAAACCCACTGTTAGCCAAAGCAGGGTAGTATGCTTTTATTGCCGGAGCATATTGAACAAATATGTATATGTAAAACCGGTACACACATGGTGATGCCCCCAAACCTATGCATTTTATAAATATTAGTATATTTAAAACTATATAGTTAGTTTTACTGTATGAAAACACCAATATACACCTTAGCGTTTGTTGCTTCAATATTCCTTTTTAGTTGTGGCCAGGGTAAAAAAAGCAACGCGATAAATATGGGCCATTTATCAGAAGGCAAACATTGTTATGTAGCTGCGTTAGAAGGCGATTCGGCCACATTAACGTTTGACATTGATAAGTATGGTAGTATAAAAGGACAGTTGAACATCAACTACCAAAAAGCCGACAGCGCCGTAGCTTCGCGCGAAAATACGGCGGGGGATCTGATCAAGGGCGAATTTAGGGGTGATACACTGTTTGCTGATTATAGCTTTAAGAGCGGCAAAACCGGTAAGGAAAAGTATGCCAACCCGGTTGCCTTATTACACAAGGGCGATACCTTAGTGATGGGCCGCGGACGGATTTACGAATATTTAGGCCGCACTTACTTCGACCCTAAAACGCCTATAGATTTTTCAAAAAGCAAGTTCCGCTTTATGCCGGTTGAGTGTAAGAAATAAACTTTATATCGATTCCAGGAAAAGTTCTTCTACTTTCTTCCGTGCCCAATCCGTTTTACGTAAAAACTTCAGGCTCGATTTAATGCTCGGGTCGCTTAAAAAGCAATTGATACGGATGCGGTAACCCAGTTCGGGCCAGCCATATTTTTCTACCAGGAAGGTTAGGATAGCTTCCAGCGTTTTGCCATGCAGCGGGTTATTGGGTTGTTCGGCCATGTGGCAAATTTACGTAATGGCTTGTAATAAATTATCAATTACTGTGTGTAGCTCCCGTTCTGTAGCTTCATCAGTAATATTCCCGTTTGTATCCATTTTAGCGCGGATAAAGGGGATAAGCAAAGTCGCGTCATCAACTATGTTTGCAGATAATGCGCCAAGCGTTGTTAATAGCGATGGGTGCGCGTAGCTGCCCTGCGATGAAGCAGTAATGACCGCTACCGGCTTATCTACAAAGTTTCCGGTGGCGACTGTCCAGTCGAGCAGGTTTTTTAGTGAACCCGGCAAGCCGAAGGCATATTCGGGTGTACAGATGATCACAGCGTCGGCTTCATCTAATTGGTTGTGCAAGCTTTGTACCGCTTTCGGAAATGCTTCATCCTCGGCCGCCGGAATAAAGTGGGGCAGGTCGCCCATGCCATCGTAAATATCATAGCTGATATCCGCAGGTAACCAGGTACCGATGAGTTTTAATATTTGCGTATTTGATGAGCGATCGCGCAAACTGCCCGATATGGCTAATATTGTTTTACTCATTTGCTTATATAAAGTACGTCGTTGCGAGCGGTAGCGTGGCAATTCCCAAAATGCAGAGCGGCTTTGCATACCGGGGATTGCCACGTCGTTTCACTCTTCGCAATGACGTGATTTTTATGAATGACTTACGGCGCAAACTGTAGCAAAAATGCCGATCCTTTTCCCTCTACCGATTGCACCTGGATATTGCCCTTATGCAGTAGCATGATCTGTTTACATAAGCTAAGCCCAATACCGCTGCCCGTTTTGCGGGTGCTAAAAAACGGAATAAATATCTTATCCAAAAGCTCGGGCGGCATACCGACGCCGTTATCGGCAATTTTTACAATCGTCTTATTATTTGCCTGTAACTCGGCCGATAGGGTGATGCGTGGCTCTTCACGGTCCTTCACCGCTTCAATTGCGTTTACCAGCAGATTGATCACTACCTGCTCCAACAGGTTAATATCCGCTTCGATGGCCAGCATCGGGTCGCGCAGAATGATCTCCAGTTCGATATGCTTCTTTTCAAGCGTTGGTTGCATCAGGTTACTCAGGTTCTCGAAAAGATTACGGACCAACACCTTTTTAAGATCAAGCTTGGTGATCTTATTTAAATTACGGTAGCTTTCGGTAAACTTCAGCAGGCCTTCGCTGCGGCGCTTAATGGTATCGATACCTAATTCCAAGTCCTCCAGTTCGCTGCTTACCGCGCTGTTGGCAATCTCCGGACTTTGTAGCCGGTTTTTTAACGTATCGGCCAGTGATGAGATAGGCGCTACCGAGTTCATGATCTCGTGCGTCATTACGTTCAGCAGCTTTTGCCATGCCTTCGATTCAGTTTCGTCCAGCGCTTCGCTTACGTTTTGGAAGGCGAGTAATTTATACAAACGGTCATCGCTACGCAACACACTGGCTGTAACCAATACCTTTATTAGTTGCTGATTGCGGGTCATGGATACCACTTTACTGTCGCCAGGCTTCAGGTTAATCACCTCGGCATACAGCGCCGGCTCCCTTTTTTCCAGCGAATGGATAGTTTTTAAATAAGGGACTGTCATCAGCTTTTTAAACGATTCGTTGATCCAGCCAGTTTCACCGGTTTCCGAATCGTACGACAGGATGCCGGTATCCACCAGTTCCAACACTTTTTGCAGGTAATGATATTGGGTCTCGCGTTCGCGGCTGATAAGTTTAAAGGTGCTGTTGATCTCGTTAAACCCCTTGCGCAGTGGCTTCAACTCTGTAGGGGCGCGGCGCTCATCAAAATGGCGTGAAAAATCACGATAGTGTATCGATTCCACAAACTGACTTACCTCATCCTGCGCTTTTTTCTGAAAGCGGATCAGGTCTACCATTTGATAAACGATCAATGGTACCGCGAATACCAGGTAAATAAAAAGCCCCCCAACAACCAAAAACGCCGCTGCCGTTAAGGTAATAAACAGTGCGAATACACGCACCAAAAAGCGCCACTCGTATCGTTTATATATCATATTTACTCAATCTGCGGTAAAGGGCGGTACGGGTAAGGCCAAGTTCCTTGGCGGCGCGGGTAATGTTGCCGTTATGCTTATCAATCACGCGTAAAATAGCGTTCTTCTCCATTTCGCTCAGCGGGATATTATCATCTATCTCCACAGTCTCTACGGCAGTTTCCAGCGATGAAAAGATCAGGTCGTCGGTTTTAAGGATATGGTCATCGGCCATAATCACTGCACGCTCTATCGAGTATTGCAACTCACGCACATTGCCGGGATAGTTATATTGCTTTAGTTTGGTGAGGGCTGCCGGCTCAAAATCCATGGTCGGCTTTGCATATTTAGATGCATACAATTTAGCAAAATGACGGGCCAGCAGTACAATATCGTTATTACGTTTGCGCAAAGGCGGCATGGTGATCTCTACCGTGTTGATACGGTAGATCAGATCCTTACGGAAGCGGTTTTCGTTAGCCAATTCCTGTAAGGGCACGTTAGTAGCGCAGATCAGGCGGATATCGATATCTATCGGCTTATTGGTACCTAAACGTGTAACCTGTCGATTTTGCAACACGGTAAGCAGTTTGGCTTGCTGTTGCAGGCTGATGTTGCCAATCTCATCTAAAAAAAGCGTGCCGCCATGTGCATCCTCAAAGCGGCCGGGGCGGTCTTCGCGGGCATCAGTAAAAGCGCCTTTTTTATGGCCGAACAATTCACTTTCAAACAAGGTATCGGTCAGCGCGCCTACATCCACCTTAATAAAAGGTTTATTGGCCCGCATCGATCGTTCGTGTATGGCCTTCGCCATCAAATCCTTACCAGTTCCGTTTTCGCCCAATATCAATATATTGGCATCGGTAGGGGCTATCTTATTTACCTTATGAAAAATATCCTGCATCGCGTCCGATTCACCCAGTATCGAGGTAGAACCAGCCGTGCTTTTAGCGGGCGACTTAACCGTTTTTACGCCTTCTTGCTTATCCAGCAGGTCTTTTATGGTTTCAATCAGCTTTTCATTGTGCCATGGCTTTACAATAAAATCATTTGCACCCTCTTTCAACGAACGCACTGCCAGGTCGATATCGCCATAAGCGGTGATCATGATCACGCAAACGTTGGGCTTCCATTCTTTAATCTTACGTAACCAGTAAATACCCTCGTTGCCGGTGTTAATGGCGCTGTTAAAGTTCATGTCCAGCAATACCAAATCTATTTGGTTACGCTGCAGCAGCCAGTTCAGGTTCTCCGGGTTTTTCTCGGTGATCACTTCCTGGGCTTCGGTTTTTAGCAATAGCTTTACGGCCGTAAGTACGTCGGTGTCGTCATCAACAATTAAAACGTTCGCTTTTTTAAGTATCATTTTATACGATAGATTGAAACCGTTAAAGTAGTTAAAAATGTTTGGTTAAGTGTAGGGCTGAAAATTTAACCACAAAGTGCACTAAGGCTTTCACAAAGGTCACAAAGAAATTAAGTCATATAACTCTGTGTTCTCTGTGACTCTTTTCTTTGTGTTCTTTGTGGTTAAATCATCGGCATAACATACTTGTACCTATGCCATAAATAGCTAATTTAATACCCATATTGCCAACTTGCTGATAAACAGTATTTTTAGGCACAGGGCGCTAAAAACACTGTATCATAACCGTACACCTGATGTAACAGAAGCGTACGGCGTACAGTAGTTGAATTTGTATAATGTATTGATAAACAATAAATTAATTTGTGGCATGGGATTGTATTAGCCTATACCAAAATATATATAATTACGTGGACAGAAAAATTGAGAAAAAGACATGGAACAGCAAACGGATCATGATCGTTTGCGGTACGGTTGCTATAGCTGTATTAATATTCTTCGCTGTGCGTTCGGGCATGGGTAAAAGTAAACTGAATGTTGATTTAGAGCGCATTACCATTAGCGAGGTACACAAAGGCCCGTTCCAGGTTACCATCCCCGAAAATGGTATTGTATTGCCCATCACCACCATTTATGTTGATGCTGCCGAAGGTGGCCGTGTAGAAAAGAAATTTGTTGAAGACGGTGCCATGATGAAAAAGGGCGAGCCAATATTAAAACTATCAAACACCGATCTGGAACTTACCCTGGCCAACCAGGAAACCTCGGTATTTGCCGAATTGACCCAAATGCAGATCTCGCATACCAACGCTTTGCAGGGCACCATTGGTAAATTAAACCAAATGGCCGATGTAGACAACGCGTTTAAAGAAGCCGAAAGGATCTATAAATTAGATAAGCATTTGTTTGAGCAAAAAGCCATAGGCGCACAGGAGTTTAGAAAAGCGGAGAACGATTATAATTATCAGTTACACCGTCAAAAACTTACCCGCCAGATACTACAGCAGGATACCGCTTTAAGCAAGCAGCAGGATCAGCAGGCCAAAGAGCAATACGCGCACATGAAAAGTACTTTAGAACTGATGCGTAAAAAGGTGCAGGGGCTTACCATTGTAGCCCCGGTTGATGGTCAGTTGACATCACTGGATGCCGAGATCGGTCAGAACAAGGCTAAAGGTGCTAATCTTGGGCAGATAGACGTAATTACCGGCTATAAGGTACGTGTGGATATCGACGAGCATTATATATCGCAGGTTTACGCAGGCACGCCGGGCACTTTTGCTTTGGGTGATAAAACCTATAAGCTGGTGGTAAAAAAGGTGTATACCCAGGTTACAAATAATAAATTCCAGGTTGATATGCAATTTGTTGGCAAGGTACCTGACGGCATACGCCGCGGACAAACCTTACAGGTTACCCTGGCGCTGAGCGATGAAACACAGGCCGTATTAGTTCCGCGCGGTGGTTTTTATAACCAAACAGGTGGTAACTGGATATTTAAGGTAAGTGCCGATGGTAAAACAGCCTATCGCGCCGATATTCAGCTAAGCCGTATGAACCCTGATTATTACGAGGTATTGCAAGGCTTGAAGCCGGGTGATAAAGTAATTACCAGTAGTTATGAAACCTATGGGGATATACAGGAGTTGGTGTTGAAATAGGAAAAAAAGGTAAAAGCTGAAAGGCGAAAGCAGAAAGCATCCTAAAGCCCCTCTCCACTGGAGAGGGGTTGGGGTGAGGCTAAAAACGATAAGAATTCAAACAATCACAATAAAAAACTAAATAAGCCGAAAAGGCTTTGGGAGGCCAAATGATAAAAATTACAAATCTTGAAAAATTCTACCGCACCGAGGAAGTAGAGACCATCGCATTGAACCACTTATCGATGGAAGTTAAAAAGGGTGAATTTGTGGCCATCATGGGCCCATCGGGTTGCGGTAAATCAACTTTACTGAACATTTTGGGTTTGCTTGACGACCCGGATGGCGGCAGCTACATGTTTAATGATATTGAGGTGGCCGGCTTTAACGAGCGCAAGCGGGCCGACCTGCGCAAGCATAACATCGGCTTCGTATTCCAAAGCTTTAACCTGATCGACGAGCTGACTGTATTTGAAAATGTAGAACTTCCGTTGATCTATACCGGTGTACCGGCCGCCGAACGCGTGAAAAGGGTAGAGGAAGTACTGGATAAAATGCAGATCATGCATCGCCGCAACCACTATCCGCAGCAATTATCGGGTGGTCAGCAACAGCGTGTGGCTATTGCCCGCGCGGTGGTTAACAAACCTAAACTGATACTGGCAGATGAGCCTACCGGTAACCTGGACAGCAGCAACGGTAACGATGTAATGGAACTACTAACCGACCTGAACGAACAGGGCACAACCATCGTAATGGTAACCCACTCTGAACATGATGCCCGCTACAGCCACCGCATTATCCGCCTGTTAGACGGGCAGACCGTGGTGGAGAACATCATGATATAATATACAGCCGAACTATATAATATATATCAGTTAATTAATGTGCCATCAGCGGCTCTCTTCCCCGAGGAAGAGAGCCAAATGTTGGATAAACGGCCATACCTATGCTTAAAAATTACATCAAAACCGCGTTTCGCAGCCTGCTTAAAAACCGGACTTACAGCTTCCTGAATATTTTTGGCCTGGCCATAGGCATTGCCTGCGCGGCATTCATTTTTTTATGGGTAGAGGACGAGTTGAACTACGATTCGGTAAACGTAAAGATGGACAGGATCTATATTGCTAAAGAGAATCAGCAATATGTAGATCATATCTTCACGCATTCATCAACCCCCGGCTTATTTGGGCCTGCCGTTAAAGCTGAAGTCCCGGGCGTGGCCAATACCTGCCGTACTTCGGAAGAACAGGTGTTCCTGTTCGGGCAGGGAAGTAAAGGCGTTTACGCATCGGGCATCTACGCCGAGCCATCATTGTTCAGTATGTTTACCATGCCTTTTGTGGAAGGTAACGCGGCTACAGCTTTATCACAGGTGCACTCGCTGGTAATTACGCAGGCCGCCGCTAAAAAATTCTTCGGTAATGAGGCTAACGTGTTGGGCAAAACTATCCGTGTAGATAATAAACAGGATTATGTGATAGGTGGTGTGATCAAAGATTTCCCGGCCAATACATCGGTAGGATTTGAATGGGTAATGCCGTTCCAGGTGTTTTTTGATCAATCGCCATGGCTGAAAAGCTGGGGAAACAACTCCCTGCATACTTATATAGAGTTAAAACCTGGTGTTAGCGAGGAAACGGTAAACAAGCAACTTTATAGTTTTATTGATAAAAAATTACCCGGCAATATCAGCCACGTCTTCCTTTTCGGGATGAAGGACTGGCGCCTGCGCAATGTGTTTATGAATGGCAAGCAAACCGGCGAGGGCCGGATCCAAAACGTCCGCTTGTTCAGTATCATCGCCTGGATCATCCTGTTTATTGCCTGCATCAACTTCATGAACCTGGCCACTGCCCGCAGCGAAAAGCGCGCCCGTGAAGTTGGCGTACGCAAAGTATTAGGCGCCGGTAAAAAAATGCTGATCGGCCAGTTTATTGGCGAGGCATTGTTTATGGCTTTGTTGTCGGCAGTCATCGCCGCTATTATAGTAGCGCTTTTGCTACCGCAGTTTAATTTATTGGTACAAAAGCAATTAGTTATTGGTTTGGATAAGCCGGTGCATTTGCTGGGCCTGTTATCCATCGCCCTTATTTGTGGTTTAGTGACCGGGAGTTATCCGTCGCTGTACCTGTCATCGTTTAACCCGGTATCGGTATTAAAGGGTATTAAACTGAAGGATAGCGGCGCGGCATTTATCCGTAAGGGATTGGTGGTTACACAGTTTACGGTTTCTATTGTACTGATCATCTGTACCATTGTTGTTTATCAGCAGATCCAGCATATCAAAAGCCGCAATTTTGGCTTCGACCGTAACAACCTTATTGTGATGGACGCGCAGGGCGAGATTGTAAAAAGCTTTACACAAATAAAGCAGGACCTGCTCAGTACCGGTTATGTTGACGATGCGGCAATGACCAACCATTCTACCTTGTACGATGGCAACAATACGGCCGGTTACACCTGGGAGGGTAAGGAAACCAAAGCCGATGTGCTGATTTCGCGCCGTTATATTTCTACCGAATACCTGCATACGCTGGGCATGAAGATAGCCGAGGGCCATAATCTGACTAACCTGGATACCGCCAATAATTCGGATGTAATGATCACCCGTTCGCTGGAAAAAATGATGGGCAAGGGCAGCGCCATCGGTAAGATCATCAGGCACGAGGGTAACGGTACTGCAAACAGGGTTGTAGGCGTGGTTGAAGATTATGTATATGGTAATATGTATGGCAAATCAGACCCGGTGGTGTTCTTAGGATTACCTTTAGAACGTGCCAATTACCTGTATATCCGCTATAAACCGGGCAGCGATGTAGAAAAAGTGGTGGCATCCATCCAAACCATTATGAAAAAGGATAACCCGGCCTTTCCGTTCGATTATCGTTTTGTTGATGATGAATTTAACCGCCTGTTCAGCGGCGAAACGCTGATCAGCAAACTGTCGCGCGTGTTTGCATCACTGGCTATCATTATATCTTGTTTGGGCTTATTTGGCCTGGCCGCTTACACTGCCGAACGCCGCACCAAGGAGATCGGCATCCGCAAAGTATTGGGCGCAAGCGTATCCGGGCTGGCAACCCTTTTATCAAAGGATTTTCTGCAACTGGTATTCTTATCCTGCGTGCTGGCATTCCCGCTGGCGTATTGGGTAATGAATAAATGGCTGGTGCAATTCCGCTACCGCACCGAGATCCATTTATCGGTATTTGTAATTGCCGGCTTAACTGCCGTATTTATAGCGTTGGTTACTATCAGCTTCCAATCGATAAAAGCAGCTGTGGCCAACCCGGTTAAGAGTTTAAGGAGTGAGTAATGCACCTCTCCCGGCCTCCCCAAAAGGGAGGTGTTGGAATATGGGGCATATATAATTATCAATTTTAATTTCTCCCCTTTGGGAGGTTAGGAGGGGTCAATGATCAAAAACTATTTAAAGGTTGCCTGGCGTAATATCCTCAGCAACAAGTTTTATTCATCCATCAATATCATCGGTTTAACTACCGGGTTGATAGTGGGTATCCTGATCCTGCTTTGGGTACAGGATGAATTGAGTTTCGATAAATTCAATAAAAATGCCGATAATCTGTACAGAATGAGCGCCCTGATGAACACGGGCGATACTAAACAGATATGGCGTGGGGTGCAGGGGCCTATTGCTCCGTTTGCTTTAAAGGAAGTGCCCGGCATTAAGAACGCCGCCCGTGTGGTGCAAAATTATTATTCGACCTTTAAGTATAGCGATAAGGTTTTAAAAGGCGGCAAGAACGGCACCTGGTATGCCGATCCGCCCCTTTTTAAAATGTTCGACATCGTGATGCTGAAGGGAGATGGCAATAAACCTTTCGCCAACGATAATTCGGTGATCATTACCCAAAGCATGGCCGAAAAGTTTTTCGGCAGCGATGACCCAATGGGTAAAGTGATCAATTGCGATAACAAGGATAACTATGTGGTGAATGGCGTAGTGAAGGATATGCCCGGCAATTCGAGCCTGCAGTTTGATATGCTTTTCTCGATAGAAGTTCGCAAAAAGCAATATTCAAAAACCGACTACTGGCCATCGATGGATGCAGATTGGGGTAACTATTATGCCACTACCTACCTGCAATTGCAACCCGGTACATCGGCCGAAGTAGTTGGGGACAAACTAACCCAAATCCACATCAAACACCAGGAGGGCACCACATTAAAAGATGGGCATTACCTGGTACAGCCCTTAACAAAAGTACACCTGTATGCTGCCGATGGCGCTGATGCGGGCATCCAAACTGTTCGCGTATTCCTTATTGTGGCAGTGCTGATATTGGTGATCGCCTGTATCAATTATATCAATCTTTCAACGGCAAGGGCTATGCTGCGCTCAAAAGAGGTTAGCGTACGTAAGATCATCGGTGCAGCCCGCTTACAGCTGTTTATGCAGTTTATTGTTGAAACGGCGTTGTTTTTTACCATTGCTTTGGCTATCGCGTTTATCGCTATCAAGGTGCTAATGCCATCGTACAATAACCTGGCCGGCAAGCAGATCCAGTTTAGTATGTTTGATGCAGGTGTTTGGGAGGTAATAGCCATAACGGTGATCGCCACGCTGGCTGCTGCTAGTATTTACCCGGCATTATTACTGTCATCATTTAAACCTATCAATGCCTTAAAGGGTAAGCTTTCTATGGGTATTGGCAACGCCGCGTTCCGCAAGGCGCTGGTGGTTTGCCAGTTTGTGTTCTCGGTTGGATTGATCATCTCTACGCTCATTATCAACAAGCAACTTAGTTATATACACGAGCACGATCTGGGTTATGATCGCACGCATGTATTCTCGTTCAACATGCGCGATATGCACAAAAATTATAACGGTGTTCGCTCCGAATTACTGAATAGCCCGGGCATACATGGCATCACCGGCGCTAATGATTATATCTTGAACATGGGTAATACCACCGGCGATACCCAGTGGGACGGCAAAGACAAGGACCGCCAGTTCCTGATCCACCCGTTGAATGTGGACGGACGTTTCTTCAGCTTCTTTAAATTAAAAATGGCTGCTGGTGAGAGCTTCCGGGGCGAAGGTGCCGATTCGGCGCATTACATTCTTAACGAAACTGCCATTCGTGAGGCTGGTATAAAAGATCCGATAGGTAAACATTTTTCGCTGCACGATAAACAGGGTACTATAATCGGCGTGGTAAAGGATTTCCACTTTGCATCGTTTAAGGAAAGAATAGAGCCAATGATATTTGCTTATCGCGAAGCGCCCTACCTGATGTTTGTAAAAACTACAGGAGCGGAAGCTGGCAAGGCCCTTGCATCGGTAAAGGCCGAATGGAAGAAGTACAATCCCGATTTTCCGTTCGAGTATGATTTTATGGATGATATCTTCGATAGCATGTACAAGTCCGATCAGCGTTCGGCATCGCTGTTCAGCATATTTACCACCGTGGCTATTCTGATATCATGCCTGGGCTTATTCGGCCTGGCTACGTATACGGCGCAGGTAAAAGCTAAAGAGATAGGTATACGCAAGGTTTTGGGCGCAAGCGTAACCAATATTACGGCTATGCTATCAAAGGATTTCCTGCTATTGGTTATCATATCCATTGTAGTAGCAGTGCCGCTGGCCTGGTATGCAATGACCAAATACCTGCAAGATTTTGTATACAAAGTTGAAATGCAATGGTGGATGTTCGCACTTTCGGGTTTAGCGGCGGTACTGATCGCGTTCGTAACCATTAGCTTTCAATCTATAAAAGCGGCTATTGCCAACCCGGTTAAGAGTTTAAGGAGTGAGTAAAAATAGTCCGGAAGTCGGGAAGACCAAAAGTCCGGACGAATAAATATAAAAACTTACATCTTTCGGACTTCCCGACTTATGCGGACTTCCGGACTAAAGCGAAGCGAAATGATAAAAAACTACATCAAAATTGCCTGGCGTAATTTGCTGAAAAGCAAGTACTATTCGGTGGTGAACATCGCAGGGCTAACCCTTGGCTTAGCCATTGGTATGCTGATATTGTTATGGGTGCAGGATGAGGTTAGCTTTAACAAATTTCACAGTAAGGCAAACACTATCTACAGGGTAAACTCGTTTTTAGGCACCGGCCAAAGCCGTAGGATCTGGAATACTACTCAGGGCTCAATCGCACCGTATGCCTTGAAAGAAGTACCTGGGATTAGAGCCGCGGTGCGCATTACATCCAACAGCGGTAATATCTATAATTATAAGGATAAGCAACTTAAAGAAGATAATGCGGCTTATACCGATCCGTCGTTTTTTAAGATGTTTGACTTTAAACTGCTGGCGGGCGACCGGAACGATCCCTTCCCTAACGATCAGTCGGTTATTATTACCCAAAGCACCGCGCGTAAATATTTTGGCGATGAAGACCCAATGGGTAAGGTGTTGCAGGAAAATCATAAGGACAACTATACCGTGAGTGGTGTAATTGCCGATTTCCCGGATAACTCCAGCATTAACTACAATATGTTGTTCTCTATGAATATCTGCGCCAAATGGTATACCGGTAAGGATTTCTGGAAGTCGCTGGATACCGATTGGGGGAATTTTGGTTACACTACTTATCTTGATATACAGCCCGGCACCAATTTAAAGCAGGTAGGCGAGAAGCTGCTGCTGATACAAATGAAGAACGCGCCGCATATTAAGGTGAACGTAAAGGAGAATGCTTATCAACTACAAAATATATCAAACATCCACTTGTACGCTGCTGATGGCAGTTCGACAGGGATGCAAACTGTTCGGATATTTTTAATGGTCGGCATTATTACGCTGTTAATTGCCTGTATCAACTATGTCAACCTGTCAACTGCGCGGTCTATGCTCCGCGCAAAGGAGGTAAGCATCCGCAAGATCGTCGGCGCGCAGAAGCAGCAATTGTTTATACAGTTTATTGTCGAATCGGTGGTATTCTTTTGCCTGTCTTTAGTTTTTGCCTTTTTGCTGATGGCAATATTGTTGCCATACTATAATTTAATATCGGGCAAGCACCTGCACTTAGATTTGATGGACCTGCGGCTATGGAAGGTGGTAGGCATCACCTTTGTCGGAACACTTATTGTTTCGTCAATCTACCCGTCTTTACTGCTGTCATCGTTCGAGCCATTGAAGGCGTTAAAAGGCAAGTTATCCTTGGGTATAGTAAATGCTTCGTTTCGTAAAGTGTTGGTGGTTACGCAGTTCACCTTTTCGGTGTTGCTGATCATTATAACGCTTGTTATCGGTAGGCAGTTGAAGTATATCAGGGAAAAGGATCCGGGTTATGACCGTTCGCAGGTGTTCTCGTTCAGGGTAGGGCAAATGCGTAGCCATTTAGATGCCGTGATGGCCGAACTAAGGAGCCAGCCGGGTATTATAGCGGTCAGTACATCAGATAACCGGTTGGTGAACAACGGCCATACCACCGGCGGGGTTGATTGGGATGGTAAGGATGTAAACACCATGTTTGTGATCCATCATTTTGGCATGGACGAAAAGTTTATCCCGATGATGAAGATGAAAATGCTTGCCGGGCATAATTTTACGGGCACCAAAGCCGATTCTACCCATTTCATCCTGAATGAAACCGCGGTAGCAATGACCGGCATTAAAAACCCCATCGGCAAGCGTTTTAAATACCAGGAAACGGAGGGGACGATCATTGGCGTGGTGAAGGATTTTAACGCCGCTTCGTTTAAAGAACGCATTGAACCTGCGGTTATTTATTACGAACCTGCCGGCAACTCGCTATATGTAAAAACCACCGGCAAAAATGCGGCTACTGCTATAGCAGTAGCCGGCCGCCAATGGGATAAATATAATCCAGGCTTCCCTTTCGAGTATACTTTTATGGATGAGGAGTATGATAACCTATACCGTACCGATCAGCGGAGTGGCCTGTTGTTCAATATTTTTTCGGTGATCGCTATCGTAATTTCATGCCTCGGCCTGTTTGGTTTGGCTACCTATACCGCGCAATTGATGACCAAGGAGATCGGCATCCGTAAAGTGCTGGGTGCAAGTGTAAGCGGCATCATCAGCCTGGTCTCAAGGGACTTTTTAAAGCTGGTGTTGTTCGCCATTGTACTGGCATCACCAATAGCCTGGTGGGCGGTGAATAAGTGGCTGCAAAGCTTTGTATATAAGGTTGATGTGAACGTATGGGTGTTTGTGCTGGCCGGCATCATTGCCATCGGCATAGCGTTGATCACCATCAGCTTCCAAACCATAAAAGCAGCCGTGGCTAACCCGGTAAAGAGTTTAAGGAATGAGTAAAAATAGTCCGGAAGTCGGGAAGACCGAAAGTCCGGAAGAATAAATATAAAAACTTACATCTTTCGGACTTTCCGACTTATGCGGACTTCCGGACTAAAGCGAAGCGAAATGATTAAAAACTACATCAAAATTGCCTGGCGCAACCTGAAGCGCAACAAGGCTTATGCAAGCATCAGCGTAATTGGCCTGGCCCTTGGCATGGCCTGCGGGATATTGATATTCACGCTGGTTACCTACCATTTAAGTTTCGATAATTTTCATCACAGCCCCGACCGTATCTATCGTTTTGTGACCGAATGGCACGACGAACAGGTGGATAAATCGAGCGCGGTACCGGTGCCGGTTGCAAAGGCATTCCGCTCCAATTTTACGCTGGGCGAAAAGGTGGGGCGTACGGTTAGTTACGAACGGACGCTAATCACCTTTAACGATGGTAAGGAAGTGAAAAAGTTCCGAGAGGAAAATGGCGTGGCCTTTACCGAGCCGCAATACTTTGATATTCTTAACTTCCCGCTGATAAAAGGTGATAAGAATACCGTTTTGAAGCAGCCGGGACAAGCCATCATCACCCAAAAACTGGCCGAAAAATACTTTGGTAAAGAGGATGCTATGGGCAAGGTGATCAGGCTGGATAACCAGGTTAGTTTTACCATTACCGGCATACTGAAGAATTTGCCTATCAATACCGACCGCAAACAAGAGATCTACCTTTCGTATGCCGATTTTAAAACCTATACAGGTGGCGGCCTTGAAGATAACTGGGGCGGCGTGTACAGCGGCAGCGAAGCATTTATTTTGTTAAAAACAGGGGTAAGCAAGGCACAGGCCGAAGCAGCGCTGGCCCAGCTAAGAAATAAGAATTTTAAAGGTCGCGATCAAAAAGTATGGCAATTTAAATTGCAGCCACTTAATGATATCCACTTTAATGCGGAGCTGGATGGTTATGCTGATAAAAAATACCTTTGGGCGCTGTTCTTTATTGGTTTATTCCTGATCATTACCGCTTGTGTAAACTTTGTTAACCTGGCTACGGCTCAGGCATTAAACCGGTCGAAGGAGGTGGGCATTCGTAAGGTAATGGGGAGTTTGCCACGTCATTTATTCTGGCAGTTTATTGCCGAAACCGCTATCATTACTTTTGTTGCTGTAGTTTTAGCGGGGGTATTAGCTGAATTGACACTGCCGCTGCTCAATGGGCTATTCCATTCCGAAATGCAGTTTCATTGGATGGAGCTGAGTTTGTTTATTACGGTTACAGCGGTGATTGTGGTCTTCCTATCAGGATCGTACCCCGGCTTAGTCCTGGCCCGCTTCCAGCCAATATTGGCTTTGAAAAGTAAGTTATCGCAAAAGGATATCGGTGGTTTCTCTTTGCGCCGGGTATTGGTTGTTACGCAGTTTGCCATATCACAGATCATGATCATCGGATCTATCATCGTGATATCGCAACTGCGCTATTCGCAAAATACCGACCTGGGCTTTAATAAAAACGCAATTGTGATGTTCCCGATGCCTAAAAATGATAAGGCTACCGTTAGCAGCATGAAGGCGCAGCTCGGCGAAATTCCGGGTATTGAAAACGTATCATTCTGCTACGCGCCGCCCGCATCAGGGTCAAACAGTACCACCGGCGTTAATTATGATAACCGCCCCGAGCCAGAGCATTGGGGCATTAATATGAAGTTTGCCGATGCCAATTACCTTTCCACCTTTAATATCAAACTGGTTGCCGGTCGTAACTTGTTCGCATCGGATACCACCCGCGAGTTTTTAGTGAATGAGACATTTTGCCGCAAACTGGGCTTAAAACCACAGGATGTAATAGGTAAAAACCTGGCAGTGAATGGCAAAACATCGCACGGGCCGATAGTAGGTGTAGTAAAGGATTTCTACAATTATTCGTTCCATACGGAAATAGCGCCGATATGCATTATGCCCGCGGTTAAAAATTATTCAAACTGCGCGGTAAAGATCAATATGCGTACTGCCAAAACAACACTGGCATCCATACAAAAAACCTGGAGCAGTACTTTCCCCGAAGAGTTATACTCTTACAACTTCCTGAGCGACAGTATAGCCAAGTTTTACGATCAGGACAATATTTTGCTCAGCCTGGTGGAGGCGTTCGCGGCAATTGCCATCATTATTGGTTGTTTAGGTTTATACGGCCTGGTATCGTTTATGGCTGTGCGTAAAACCAAAGAAATTGGTGTGCGCAAGGTGCTGGGCGCTAATTTAATAAGTGTATTATGGTTGTTTGGTAAAGAGTTTACCCGTTTGCTGCTGATCGCCTTTGTAATAGCCGCGCCCATAGCCTGGTACGTAATGCATAATTATTTGCAGGATTTCCATTATCGCATCCATATCGGCCCGGGCATATTCCTGATATCCATTGCCTCAACATTTGCTATAGCGGCAATAACAGTAGGATACAGGGCCATGTTGTCAGCCACTACCAACCCTGTTAAGAGTTTGCGTAGCGAGTAATTACTGTATCATAACCGAACGGTTGCTGTACATAAGCGTACAGGTTTATTATTATAAATAGATATAATGTGTTGAAATATAGATAGTTAATTGTTTGGTATTATTCTGTAGTAATTTGATGTAACCAAAATATTTGTAATACAGTCTTATAAACATATCGGCATGATACGGAACTACATCAAAATAGCCTGGCGAAATTTAACGCGTAATAAGGTAAGCAGCATGATCAATATCAGCGGCCTGGCCATCGGTTTGGCCAGCGTGATACTGATAGGCCTGTACATTAAGGATGAGTTTAGCTACGATCGCTTTTTTAAAGATACCGACCGCATTTATCGCGTTAATCTTGATGTAAAGGTGGGTAATGACCAGGCGGTGGCCGGCCATACGCCGCCGCCTGCCGGCGCCGCGTTAACAAAAACGTTTCCGGAGATTGAAAGCTATACCCGTATTTTTAGGCCTGGCGACGAGGTAATTCACTTCACCATAAAAGGCCAAAAGAACTCGCTTACCGAAAAAAAGCTGCTATCGGTAGACAGCAACTTCCTGCAATTTTTTGATTATAAATTATTGGCCGGCAATGCCGCTACTTGTTTACAAGATCCCAACGCCTTAGTACTTACGCAAAAGGCCGCAAAAAAATACTTTGGTGATGCCGACCCAATGGGCAAAACATTGGTTTTTGATGAATACAAACAGCCATTTAAAATTACCGGCGTTTTGCAGGATATTCCTACGCAATCGTCTTTGCAATTTGATGTGTTGCAATCTAACGTTGGTATGCCGCCAATCAAAAGATTTTCATGGAGTTGGGTGTGGCTGCAGATGGGTACCTACGTTAAACTAAAGGCAGGCGTCCCTCACGAAATAGCCGATATTAAACGCCTCGAAGCTAAATTTCCGGCTATGATGCAGGAGCAGGCCGCGAGCGCGTTTATCCGTGTAGGCCAGCCTTTGGATGAAATGAAGAAGAAGGGCAACCATTGGGATCTGCACCTGCAGCCTTTAAAGGATGTTCACCTGTATTCGGGCAATATTTTTACGCGCTACTTCGAGCAGGGCGATATCAAGAATGTATACATATTTTCGGCAGTGGCTGTGTTTATCATGCTGTTGGCCTGTGTTAACTTCATGAATTTGTCTACCGCGCAATCGGGTAAGCGGGGCAAGGAGGTTGGTATCCGTAAGGTGCTTGGTTCGCCGCGCGGGCAACTCATCAGCCAATTTTTTGCAGAAGCACTGGTTTATACCGCATTTGCCGCCGTGCTTGCACTGGGCATCGTGATCATGGCTTTACCGGCATTCAATCAGCTATCAGGTAAAGCGCTTGATCTGAGCGTTTTCTATAACTTATCTACCTGGGCAAGCCTGCTTTTGGTAATTGCCATAACAGGTTTACTGGCAGGTAGTTATCCCGCATTTTTCCTCACGTCGTTCAATCCTGTCCAGGTGCTTAAGGGAAGCGGGTTGTTTAAAACAACGGGTGGTAACTTCCTGGCACGCAACTCGCTGGTGGTGTTCCAATTTATGGTTTCTACGTTCCTAATCATCTGCACCATTGTAGTTTATAAGCAATTAATGTACAGCCACACGCTGGATATCGGGCTCGACAGGCAGAATGTTGTGATCATCAACAACGCCGACCGCTTAGGCCAAAGTGAAGAGAGCATGCGCCAGGAAATTTTAAAGATGCCGGGTATTGTGAACGCTACCATAACTACCGGGATCCCATCGGGTGGTTCGTTTGGTGATTTTTATACACCGGAAATCGATCCCGGAAACATTAAACGAAGTGAAAATACACTTCCATTGTCATCATACCTGGTTGACGAGTCTTTTATGCCAACATTGGGTATGAGGATAGTTGACGGGAGGGCATTCTCTAAAAATTACGCCGATTCAGCATCAGTAGTTTTAAACGAAGCTGCGGTTAAACAAACAGGGTGGAAGAACGCCATCGGTAAAACTTTGGTGTATCCCGGCAATGCTAACCAGAAATTCACGGTGGTAGGCGTAGTGAAGGATTTTAATACCGAGTCCCTGCATGCTGAGGTAACCCCGTTCGCCTTGTTCTACACTACATCAAAAACGTATCGCATCCGTTCGTCTTATATCCTAATCAAGGTAAAGCCCGATAATTATTCGGCAACTTTAAATCAACTGCAAAGCAAATGGAAAAGCTTTTTGCCGGATACTCCATTTGAATACAGCTTCCTTGATGCCGAATTTGATGCCCTTTACCGCGCCGACCAAACTATGGGCAAGGTATTTAGCGTATTTACCTTTTTATCGTTAACAGTTGCCTGCTTAGGTCTGTTAGGGCTGGCCATTTATACAGCAGAACGTCGTACCAAAGAGATCGGCATCCGGAAGGTATTGGGCGCGTCGGTACAAAACGTAGTACAAATGCTGTCGAAAGATTTTTTGAAGCTGGTCATCATCGCATCGGTTATCGCGTTCCCGCTGGCCTGGTATGCTATGAATATGTGGCTGCAGGATTTTGCCTACCGTACCGCGATCAGCTGGTGGGTATTCGCATTGGCTGGCGGGTTGACGGTAGTGATAGCCCTGCTGACAGTAAGTTTCCAATCGGTAAAAGCCGCTGTGGCTAACCCGGTTAAAAGTTTAAGGAGTGAGTAAAATCCCTCCCGGCCTCCCCGAAGGGGAGGATCTGGAATATGAGGGTATATATAATTATCAATTTTAATTCCTCCCCTTTGGGGAGGTTAGGAGGGGGCAATGATCAAAAACTACATCAAAATCGCCTGGCGTAACCTTTACAAGCGTAAAGCATTCTCGCTGATCCATATACTTGGACTAACCATCGGCATCACTGTATGCATGATGATCTTCCTGTATATCATGAACGAGTTCAGCGTGGATAAATACCACAAGAACGGAAAGCAGATCTACCGGGTGATGCGCTATTTTGATAAGCAGAAAATGAGCGTCCCTTACGTTTCGGGGCCATACGCGCCGGCTTTGCTGAATGATTTTCCTAATGATATCAAAAGCGCCGTACGGGTGCAGGTGAACAATTACCTGGTATCGTTTGATGATAAGGCTTTTTCGGAGCGTAAGGTGTATGATGTAGATCCGGGCTTTTTTACACTTTTCTCATACCCGCTGTTAAAGGGTAATCCGGCGGATGTGTTGGTTAACCCTAACAGCATCGTGCTAACCGAAAAAACAGCTAAGAAATATTTTGGCACGCCTGAAAATGCGATGGGCAAGGTAGTGCAATTGGATAAGGGCATGCGTGTAAAGGTGACCGGTATAGCTAAAAACCTGCCATCAAACACGCACCTTGATTTTGATATGGTGATACCCATTACGCATAATATTAATAATGATGGTTTTAAAAGATGGGTAAACAACAGCATGTTTGTTTATGTGTTGCTGAACGAACATACTGACACCAAACACCTTGAAAGCCAGTTCGGGCCGTTTATGGAAAAATATATGGGCGATGATATGAAGAAGTTTGGCTTCAAATTCACCCTTTCGCTCACCCCGCTCACCGATATTTATTTTGAGCCGCATGGCGCTTTTGATAATGTGCGCCATGGCGACAAAACGGTGGTTTATATCTTCATTTCCATCGCGATACTCATCATGCTGATCGCCTGTATCAACTTTACTAATCTGGCCACTATCCGCGCGGTAGAGCGTTCTAAAGAAGTGGGTTTGCGTAAAGTAATGGGCGCCCTGCGCGACCACCTGGTGATGCAATTCATTGGCGAATCGCTTTTGCTCACGCTGATATCCTGTGTGTTATCACTTGGCTTGTTATTACTACTGATGCCTTACTACAACCAGTTGTTAGGCTACAGCTTAACCGTATCGTGGAATGCTTTGCCTATTTACCTGTTTTTAGTAGGCGTGATATTGGTTGTAGGCTTTTTGGCTGGAAGTTACCCGGCGTTCTTCCTGTCGGCTTTTTCGCCGGTGCAGGCTTTAAAGGGTAAGCTGAAACTGGGCAAGGGCGGTACGCTGTTCAGGGAATCACTGGTGGTGGTGCAGTTTAGCATTTCGGTATTACTCATTATCGGTACCATTGTTATCATGAACCAGATGAGTTATGTGAAGAACAAGCAAATGGGCTATGATAAAGAACAGGTGCTGGTGATCCCCATCGACAATAACGATATCTACAATCACCGGAACACGTTTAAAACCATGCTGCAAAATAACAGCAGTATCGCTTCGGTATCCATGATGTCGGGCGAGCCGGGGGGCTTCTTTGATATTTTTGTTTTCGATGCCGAGGGTCAGCGTGAACCATTCAGACCACGTACCGAATTTGCTGATTTTGATTATGTAAAAACCCTTGGCCTGAAGATAATTGCCGGCCGCAATTTTTCTTCTGAGTTTAAAACGGATACCGCGCAATCGGTACTGATCAACCGTACCGCGGCCACCAAACTGGGATTCACTCCAGAGCAAGCCGTAGGCAAATGGGTGCAAAATAAGTTCAGGGATAGCATTAAACGTCGGGTTGTAGGTGTGCTGGAAGACTTCAACTTCCTGTCGCTTAAAGAAAATATGGACGCGCTGGTAGTTTCGCCTGCTGAAGATAACAGGGTAGTGGTCATCAAGCTAAAAGCCGGCCAGTTAAACCAGGGTATAGCCGCGGTTAAAAGCGCTTACCGATCTGTAGCGCCGGTGTACCCGTGCGAGTATACCTTCCTCGATCAAAAGTTTGGCGATATGTATAAGGCAGATATCCGCCAGCAAACCATCCTCAGTATATTCTCGGGCCTGGCCATATTTATTGCCTGTTTAGGTCTGTTCGGCCTGGCATCGTTCACAGCAGCCAAACGTACCAAAGAGATAGGGGTGCGCAAAGTTTTGGGATCATCTGTACCTAACGTGGTACTGCTGTTGGCTAAAGATCTGTTGAAACCGGTATTGATTGCCACACTGATAGCCATGCCGCTGGGATATTATTGCATGCACCAATGGTTGCAAAGCTTTGCCTACAAGGTAGATATCAGCTGGTGGATATTTGTACTGGCGGCGGCATTAACCGGTATTATCGCCTTTGTTACCATCGGCTATCAATCGCTTAAAGCGGCCATGGCCAACCCGATTAAGAGTTTAAGGAGTGAGTAAGAAAGTCCGGAAGTCGGTAAAGACCGAAAGTCCGGAAGATACCAGGCTATATTCTTCCGGACTTTCGGTCTTTACCGACTTCCGGACTAAAACGAAGTGTAATGATCAAAAACTACATCAAAACAGCTTACCGTAACCTTAAAAGGAATAAGGGCTTTACGGCTATCAACATTTTGGGCCTGTCGGTTGGCATTGCCACCTGTTTGTTAATTGTATTTTATGTGGCCGATGAATTAAGCTACGATAAATACAATACCAAAGCCGGCAGAATATTTCGCATTACATCAACAGCCAACCTGAACGCTAACCTGCAATCGTTCGCCGGTGCAGAGAAACCATGGATGCAGTTGATGAGTAACTTCCCCGAGGTGGAAAAAACCGCGAGTTTTATCCCGGTAAACTCATTGTTCTTGTCGCCGCAAAAGTTTTTTGTACGGAAGGGGTTGAATAATGTGCAGGAGAAAAAGATCGTTTATACCCAATCGTCCACTTTTGATGTGTTTACGCTGCCGGTCATAAGCGGCAAACCCGACTTGAATGAACCGCACACTGCTGTAATTAGTGAAGGCATCGCCAAAAAATATTTCAATAATGCAGATGCCGTTGGTAAGATTTTAACCATTAATGATACCAGCCAGTATAAAATTACCGCTGTGATAAAGGATGTTCCGGCGCAATCGCACTTTAACTACGACATATTTTTATCCTATTCATCCATCCCCGAATACAAAGCCGGGGGATGGGGTTACGGTGGTGTGCATACCTACGTATTATTAAAACCTGGCGCGAACCTGAAAAGTATACAGGATCAGATGCAGGCCATCGCCTATAAGAACTACCCTGCATCGATGCATACCAACGGTAATTACCTGTTTTATACCTTAACACCTCTGCTCGATCTGCATTTGCGCAGCAATAGCCAGTACGACCTAATGGAGCGTGGCAGTATGCAATACGTGTACATTTTTTCGCTGATAGCCGCCTTTATATTACTTATAGCCTGCGTTAATTTTATGAACCTGTCTACTGCCCGGTCATCAACCCGTGCCAAAGAAGTTGGGGTGCGCAAAGTATTAGGTTCAGCCCGTAAATATTTAATGGCCCAGTTTTTAACCGAATCCATCCTTGTTACACTAATATCAACAATTATTGCCCTTGTACTTGCCTGGTTATTAATGCCACTGTTTAACCAGGTGGCGTTTAAGAACCTGGCATTTACCACCGGCACAATGCTGTGGCTGATGCCATCATTAATAGTAATGGTACTGGTAATTGGTTTACTGGCCGGTTCGTACCCGGCGTTTTTCCTGTCGGCATTTCAGCCAATTGAAGTGTTGAAAGGTAAATTATCTGCCGGGTTTAAAGGCGGATTTTTGCGTAGTTTCCTGGTGGTCTTCCAGTTTTCGATATCTATCTTCCTGATAGTGGGTACGCTGGTTATTTACAACCAACTACATTATATTCAAAACAAAAACCTGGGCTTTAACCGCGACCAGATGCTGGTGATCAAAAACACCAATGCGTTGGGCAAGCAGGCAAAATTGTTAAAACAAGAAATAAAGCAATTGCCTGGTGTCATCAACGCCACCATGTCGACCTATTTGCCAACAGGCGACGAACGCAATATTACGGGCCTGTTTCCGCAACTGCCAATTGATATTAAACAAGATGTGCTTTCAGACTTTTGGCCTGTAGATGCTGATTATATCAATACCTTGGGCATAAAACTGATTGCAGGTCGTAATTTTTCAGATCAGCTGGCTACAGATTCATCGGCCATTATTGTGAACGAGGCTTTTGTAAAACGCTTTGGTTTTAAAGATTCGTTGAATAAAACCGTTTATCGGTTTAGCTTTGGCCTGCAGGCTTATCATATTGTAGGTGTGGTTAAGGATTTTAACTACAGTTCGTTAAAGAATACCATCAAGCCTGTTGCTTTGGTTTATAACGAAGACAGGGGCGCCATAACCGCCAAAATAAAAACAGCTAATTTGACCGCCCTGATGGCACAGATGAAGGATAAGTGGAAAGGCCTTTCGCCCAATCAGCAGTTCACTTATTCATTTATGGACGAGGATTTTGATGCCACTTACCGGTCGGAGCAGCGTGTAGGGCAACTATTCATATCGTTCAGCACGCTGGCTATTTTAATTGCCTGTTTAGGATTGTTCGGGTTGGCTGCCTATGCTGCCGAGCAACGTAATAAAGAGATCGGTATCCGTAAGGTTTTAGGCGCCAGCGTATCAACCATTGTAAATATGCTGTCGATGGAATTTATAAAGCTGGTGCTCATCGCCATATTGATCGCATCACCAATTGCCTGGTTTGTAATGCAAAAATGGCTGCAGGATTTTGCATACCGGGTAAATATGCAATGGTGGATACTGGCAGTAGCTGGCGGTGTGGCAGTTTTAATAGCCTTTGTTACTATTAGTTTCCAATCAATTAAAGCGGCGATAGCTAACCCGGTGAGAAGTTTAAGAAGTGAATAACCTGTAATTAGTCATTGGTCAATGGTGATTAGTGTAAATGCTTAGACCAATGATTAATGATTATTGACCAATGACCCAATAAATGATAAAAAACTATTTTAAAACAGCATTTCGCAGCTTTTGGAGGCATAAGCTATTTACGTTTATTAATATAATTGGTTTATCAATAGGTATCAGTGCCTCGATAGTGATCTACCTGATCGCGCATTTTGACCTTACTTTCGATAAGTTTCATAAGGATGGCGACAGGATCTATCGTATCGTTACCAATTTCTCGTTTCAGGGCGAACCGGGTTACAATAGTGGTGTGCCCACGCCTGCCGGTGATGCTGTGATAAAAGAAGTGCCGGGTATAGTTATGTCCGCACCGTTTTTTACCATGTACGATACCAAGGTTGTTGTTAACAATGAATTTAACGCGCCAAAAACCATTAAGAACGATGGGCAAATGATCTGTGCCGATGAAAGGTATTTTGCCATGTTTAACTATACATGGTTAAAAGGCTCGGCTAAAACATCGCTTAATCAACCCAACCAGGTGGTATTAACTACCAACCAGGCTAAAGGATATTTCCCCAAACTATCTTACGATCAGGTTATCGGCCGCCAGGTGATATACGATGATTCGATAAAAACCACCGTAACCGGTATTGTTGAACCTTTTAAAGAGCATAGCGATTTTGTTTTTCACGATTTCATCTCGTACAATACCGGGTTAACCAACAGTATTTTGAAGGATAACTTCAGGATGCAATGGAACAATGTGAACTCGCAATCGCAATTGTTTGTAAAGCTGGGTGAAGCCGCTGAACCTGCTGCTGTAAACAAGGCACTTACCACGATGCTGCACAAGCACGATAAGCCCCGCCCGGGTAATAGCGAAGACCTGATGCTTGAAAAACTAAGCGACCTGCATTTTGATAACAAGTATTACAATTTTGATAATGTTCGATCGGCAGATAAGACAACACTTTATGGCTTATTAGGTATAGCCGTGTTCCTGTTGTTACTGGGCTGTATCAATTTTATTAACCTTACCACAGCACAGGCATCGCAAAGGGCAAAGGAAATAGGCATCCGCAAAACTTTGGGCAGTAATCGCCGTCAACTCATCTTCCAGTTTCTTAGCGAAACTTTCCTGATCACCCTTTTTGCGGTTATCATATCAGTTGGGTTAACGCCTGTTATTTTGAAGCTGTTTGCAGGTTTTATTCCGCCGGGTGTGGAGTTTAGCCTGTTGCAGCAACCTAATTTAATTGTATTTCTGCTATTGTTAACACTTGTGGTTAGTTTATTATCAGGCTTTTATCCATCGTTAATATTATCAGGATATAAACCGGTGAGTGTATTAAAAAACCAGGCGCAAAGCAATAGCAACAAAACGCGTAACGCGGTGTTGCGAAAATCGTTAACGGTAACCCAGTTTGTTATCGCCCAGTTTTTTATCATGGCCACCATTCTGGTAAGCAAACAGATCCATTACATGCTGAACAAGGATCTGGGCTTTAAAAAAGATGCTATTGTTTACCTGTCTACGCCAACCAAACTAATGCTTACCAATAAGCAGCCGGTGTTTATGGATTTAGTGCGGCAACTACCGCAGATTGAAATGATCAGCGTTGGTGGGAACCCGCCATCGTCTGGCGGCGCGCAAAGTACTGTGGCGGTTTATAACGATGGCAAAAAGGAGATCAAGATGGATCTCGAACAAAAATATGGTGATGCAAATTACCTGAAGGTTTATCACCTGAAACTATTGGCCGGGCATAATTTGGCCGATCAGGACAGTTCTACCGGTTTAATAATCAATAATACATATGCTAAACTATTAGGCTTCCGCAATCCAAACGATGCTGTTGGTAAACGGATATTGCATTTTGAAAAGCAGAAGGAGATCGTAGGTGTAGTGGCAGATTTTCATCAAAAGTCCTTACGCTCGGTGATAAAACCGCTCGCCATTTTACACCCGGGAGAGCGGAAGTTTTGGAACCGTACCTTTCACATTGCCCTAAAGCCGCAAACCGCTGGAGGTAACGAATGGAAGACAGCGATTGCCGGCTTAGAAAAAGCCTGGAAAAGCGTTTACCCTGAAGACGATTTTGAATATCATTTTTTTGATGAAAGCATTGCTCGTTTTTATGAGAGCGAACAACAAACATCCACGTTGCTATCATGGGCTACGGGTCTTTCCATCCTGATCAGTTGCCTTGGGATGCTGGGCCTGGCAATATATACCACTGGCCAACGCACCAAGGAGATAGGAGTGCGCAAGGTGCTGGGTGCGTCGGTAACGCAAATTGTAGCTTTGCTATCGGCCGAGTTATTATGGCTGATCCTTCTTGCTTTTGTATTAGTTAGCCCCGTGGCCTATTATGCCATGCACAAATGGATGCAAAACTTTGCCGATCATACGTCCATCAGTTGGTGGATATTTATTTTAGGTGGCGGGGTAATGGTGGTGGCCACGCTGTTTACATTGAGTTTTCAGACCGTTAAGGCGGCGGTAGCGAATCCGGTAAAGAGTTTGCGGAGCGAATAACCCCTCCTAACCTCCCCTTTGGGGAGGGATAGAAATAGAGGGTATTGTATTTATCATTAACAATTTAAATTCCTCCACAAAGGGGAGGTTAGGAGGGATATATGATCAAAAATTACCTGCGCAGTGCCTGGCGAAATATCACGAGGCATAAGTTTATATCGTTCATTAATATCTTTGGTTTAACGGTTGGCCTGGCTTGTTGCCTGCTGATCATTACCTATATTTTTAACGAATTAAGCTACGATAAATTCAACGAAAAGGCTGATCGTACCTATCGTGTTACCCGGATATTCTATACGCAGCAAGGAGTAGAATCGCTGCACCTGAGTGCGGTGGCGCCACCTTTCGGGCCTTTGTTGCAAACTGCATTTCCCGATATAGAGAAGATGACGCGGGTGCTGCCTAACGGATCTACCGTGGTGCACTATAAGGAAAAGGTATTTAATGAGAATAATGCCTTTTGCGCCGATGAGAACTTTACCAGTGTATTCAGTCTTGATGTAACCAAAGGCGACTCACGCACAGCGCTGAATGAGCCTTACACCGTGATGCTGACCGAAGCCATGGCCCATAAGTACTTTGGCGATGCTGATCCAATCGATAAAACCATAGCGCTGGATAACAATAAGCACGAGTATAAGGTTACCGGCGTATTTAAACCTTTCCCGGTCAATGCGCACATGCATCCCGAAATACTGATCTCGTTCAACACTTTAAAAGATTCGTTAGTGTATGGCGAAAAGCAGTTACGCACCAACTTCGGTAATAATTCCTTTTATACTTACCTGCTTTTTCCAAAGGGGGCCAATGCCGAAAGAGTCGGCTCGCAGTTAAGCTGGTTTCTTGATAAGTATGTACACTTTAACGGGATGCCGCCCAACATCAAAACATCAAATGTTACCCAGCTTACCCTGCAAAAACTGACCGATATACACCTGCGCTCGCACCTGGATGATGAGATCGAAAACAACGGAGATATCACCCGGGTATATATCTTTTCGGTCATCGCCCTGTTTATATTACTGATCGCCTGTATCAACTACATGAACCTGTCGACTGCCCGCTCTATGCTGCGCGCTAAGGAGATCGGCATCCGGAAAGTGGTCGGCGCGCAACAGAAGGAGATCATCCGGCAGTTTTTAAGCGAGTCTGTACTCATCACCTGGATAGCTTTAGTATTGGCCATAATTATATCGGCATTGACTTTGCCATACATTAATAAGGTATCTGGCTTAACACTGTCGATATTTAGTTTGCTGAACTGGAAGATATTAGGATTTATCATCGCCATGCCATTTATCGTTGGTTTAATTAGTGGGATATACCCGGCCATGTTCATGTCGTCGTTTAAACCGGTACGCGTATTAAAGGGGCTGATAAAAACCGGGGCCGGCGGCTTGTCATTCCGTAAAGTACTGGTGGTATTGCAGTTTTCTATTTCCATTGTACTTATTGTGGCCACTACGGTTGTATTTCAGCAATTGCAGTTTATCCAAAACAAATCGCTTGGCTTTAATAAGGATTATGTGTTGAATATGGGTTACTATCGCAGTTTAAATCCATCTTTCGATTCCTTCAGGGATGAACTGCTCAAGAACCCTGCTATAAAAGAGGCTGGCCGGTCATCGCGCGTACCCTCCGGGCGCTTGCTGGATGATCAGAACGCTTCTGTAATGCAGGGCGATTCCCTGCAACCTATCAAACTCGATTTGAAATATGTTACCGCCGACTATGGTTTTATCCCGGCGTATGGTATCCATATTGATGCCGGACGCAATTTCTCGCGTAGCTATGTAAGCGATACTTCAAACTTTATAATTAACGAAGCCGCGGTGCAAATGCTGGGCTGGAAAAACGCGCAAAATGCTATAGGTAAGGATATGATGTATGGGCGCGTTAAAGGTAAGGTAATAGGGGTGATGAACGATTTTCACTTCGAATCCCTGCATCAAAAAATTATCCCGCTGTTGCTTACCTTGCCGGCACAGGGCTATTATAATAACCTGTCCATCAAGGTCGATGGTAACAATATGCGGTCGGCCATCAGCACCATCGAAACCACCTGGCATCATTACCTGCCTGAGGTGCCCTTTGATTATACGTTTATGGATAAAAAGTTTGAACAGCTTTATAACAGCGAACAATTGCAGGGCAGCCTTTTCACCATATTTGCCTGCATAGCCATATTTATCGCCTGCTTAGGCTTGTTCGGCTTATCGGCCTTTACTATTTCGCAACGTTTTAAGGAGATAGGTGTACGTAAGGTATTAGGTGCCAGCGTGCCACAAATCGTGTTAGAATTATCAAAGGATTTTTTAAAGTTAGTACTGGTTGCTGCTATCATTTCGCTACCCATTGCCTGGTATGCAATGACTATTTATTAAAACAACAGGCCCTGTAAAAAGGTTAATTAAATAGAAACATCTATTAACCTAAAATATCAGAGCCATGAAAAACTACGAAACATTGGTCGATGCTTTAAACGACCTGAATAAAAGAGGGTATACCGCCAATTTAAGTATGGACGGTAATACCATCGACGATAAATCGGCCGACGTACATATGGGTGCCGAGGATTTTGAAATAGATGAATTTTACCGTTTTGAGGGGGCAAGCAATCCCTCGGATATGTCTATCCTGTATGCCATATCATCGCCAAAGTATAATCTTAAAGGAGCGTTAGTAAACGCCTACGGTACTTATGCCGATGATAGCGATTCGGCCGTGCAAGCCAAATTGCATCATTACCAGGTAAGTAAAAATTTGCACGGGTCTGACAGGCCCACGGCTTAATTTTAGCCGATAAGAGAAGGGCAAACACCTGTTGATTACCAGGCCTTTTTTACAGGCTTCAGTTGACTTAACAGGCGTTTGCCCCTTGTTTGTATGGCCATAGTACCGTCGCGCATCAGGAATTGCAATTGCTCGGGTAGTTCGTCATTTATCCATGTGTAACGCATGCGTACGTTAAATAAAGCTTCAGCCGCATGTACCTTTACGGCAACCAATACTTCAGGATCTATTAGCCAGTCAAAGCATTGTTCAATTGCCGGTTCAAGGTTTGTTTCCGCTATTTTTTCCTTAATGGTTTTAGGGGCTTTACGATCTGTTAACTGCATTAGTATTTTAGCATAATGCCGCTGGCAACTGGGGTTTGTAACTTCTTTAAACTTGCTGACGAGCAAAGGGATGTGCGGAATAAAACTATCCTGATCTTGCGGATACATATTTTCTAACAACCAGGCAGCACGGAAACCGATCACTTTTTCGGGATGAAAGGTAAGGCCTATCAACTGCGCGATATCGAAGTTATCTTCGGCCAGCATATTGCTTAGCTTCAGCACTTTGGTTTTGCCCATGGTGTTTGCCAGTTTCTCTATCAGTTCGGTATTATCCATATTTTTATTGCAATATACATAAGGATATTCCGGTATCGTATCCCGTTGTCATTTCACTTTCCTTTATTCCTTTATAAACTTGTGTACTTGCCTACTTTCCTTACATTTGTTCACTATTTTTTAACACAGATACATGGTTAAATTCAACCGATTTACACTAAATAACGGCCTGCGTGTACTGGTTCATGAAGATGATACCACGCCGATGGCTGTACTGAATATATTATATGATGTGGGCGCCCGCGATGAAGAACCGGAACAAACCGGCTTTGCGCATTTGTTCGAGCATTTGATGTTCGGCGGATCGGTCAACATCCCCAGTTATGATGAACCTTTGCAACGTGTAGGGGGCGAGAACAACGCTTTTACCAGTAACGATATTACCAACTACTACATCACCCTGCCCGCCGAGAACCTGGAAACCGCTTTTTGGCTGGAAAGCGACCGCATGCTGAGCCTGGCCTTTAGCGAGAAAAGCCTTGAGGTGCAACGCAACGTGGTGATGGAGGAGTTTAAGCAGCGCTACCTTAATCAGCCTTATGGCGATGTTTGGCTGAAGTTGCGTCCGCTGGTTTATAAAAAACACCCGTACCGCTGGGCCACCATCGGCGAAAAGCTGGAACATATTGAAGATGCACAGATCGATGCTGTAAAAGCCTTCTTTAAAAAGCATTATAACCCGCAAAATGCCATTATGGTAGTAGGGGGTAACATCAAAACCGAAGATATAAAGCAAATGGCCGAAAAATGGTTCGGCCCGATACCTGCCGGCGAGAAGTACCACCGCGACTTGCCACAGGAACCCGAACAAACCGACGAACGTCGTGAGGTAGTTACCGGTAAAGTACCGTTAAACTCGGTTTATGTAGCCTTCCAGGCCGATGAGCGCGCATCGGATAGTTATTATGTTACCGATCTGCTGTCAGATATACTTGCCCGTGGTAATTCATCCCGCTTACATCGTACGCTGATAAAGGAACGGCAGTTATTCAGCGAGATCAGCGCCTATTCATCAGGTAGTATTGATAAAGCGATGTTTGTTGTAGAGGGTAAGCCAATAGAAGGGGTAAGCACCGAAGAGGCGGAAGCTGCCATTTGGGAACAACTGGAGTTGCTGAAAAACAACCCGGTACCTGCCGAAGAACTAACCAAGGTGAAGAACAAAACCGAATCGACCCTGGTATTTAGTGAAATGAGCCTGCTGGATAAGGCCATGAACCTGGCCTTTTTTGAACTGCTTGGCGACGCCGAACTGATGAATCACGAAGCTGAGCGTTATACAAAGGTCACCGCTCAGCAAGTGCAACAACAGGCCAATAAGTTATTCAGGAGGGAAAATTCATCAACGATGATCTATCTGGCGGAAGAAAGTCCGATAGAGGAATTAGTTAATTAAGGAACATCTTTCGGACTTTCCGACTTACGCGGAATTCCGGACTAAAGAAATACAATGCTCGACAGAACTACAGCGCCTGATTTTAAACAGGTAGATCATATTAATTTAATAAAACCCGGCCATGTTAAATATAACAATGGCTGCAACTTGTTTCACTTTAATTCCGGCGACCAGGAGTTGGTGCGGATAGAATGGATATTCGGTAACCTGCGCTTTAACCCCGAAAAACCAATATTAAATTTAGCGGTTAATTCGATGCTTGCCGAGGGTACTACTACATTGACGGCGGCGCAAATAGCCGATAAGGTAGATTATTACGGTGCCTTTTTGCAGGTTGATTATGGGTATGACAACTCAAACCTGACACTATACACTCTAAATAAGCATCTGGATAAAACACTGCCTGTTGTATACGATATTTTAAACAACGCCTCCTTTCCTGAAAAGGAAGTAGCCACGTTTAAAAAAACGCAGCAGCAAAAACTACAGGTGGGCCTTAAGAAAAATGATGTATTGGCCCGCCGGGCGTTTAACAGGGCTTTATATGGCGCTACCTTGTATGGTTACAGCACTGAAATAACCGATTATCAAGCGCTTGACCGCAATGATATGCTGGCGCATTTTAAGCAAATGTATCAGCCATCAAACTGTACAATTATTGTTGCGGGTAAGGTTGATGATACTTTGCTTGGTTTAATGAGCGATACATTTGACGCTAACTGGCAGGACAATCAGGCCAAGGCCGATACATCGCAGCCATTTATTAGGCCTGCGGATGAACGTTTTTACTTTATTGAAAAACCGGACGCCCTGCAATCAGCCATTAGGATGGGCATGCCGGCCATTAACCGCACGCATGCAGATTTTCCGGCTTTGCAAGTTTTAAATACTGTATTGGGGGGCTACTTCGGCTCAAGACTGATGGCCAATATTCGTGAGGATAAGGGCTATACTTATGGCATTGGTTCGGCCATGTCATCGTTTAAGCAAACCGGTGCCATTTTTATCGCTACAGAAGTTGGGGCTGATGTATGTAAAGCCGCCATTGCCGAAATTGAAAAGGAAGTAAACCTGCTTAAAACTGAACTGATTGCCGAAGAAGAACTGGCATTGGTACGTAACTACATGCTGGGTTCGCTGTTGGGAAGTTTGGAGAATGTCATGTCGCATGCCGATAAATTTAAAAATATCTACTTCTCTGGCCTTGGTTACGATTATTATGAATACTATACCCAAACCATAAAAACCATCACCGCCGAACAGTTATTGAAACTGGCTAATCAATATTTGGATTACGATAAATTTTATAAAACAGTGGCTGGGAAATATTAATAGCACTCTTTCTTGACAACTTGACAAGTATTTTTTATCTTTATATAAGCAAATAAACAAAGGATGAAAAGTATGACAGTTGCCGAGTTTAAAACTCATTTTTCTGAAGTAATAGACCAGGTAAAAGCTGGTGAGAAAATAGAGGTAACCTTCGGTAAAAGCAAAGAGGTTGTAGGCTATTTTTCAGGAGATTTACAACAAATATCTGCTAAACGTAAATTGGGAATTTTAGAGGGTAAAGCAAGTGTGACTTTTGCTGATGATTTTAAGATGAGTGAAGACGAGTTTTTAAGGTCGTGAATTATCTGATAGATACCCATGTATTGCTTTGGGCAATAACCGAAAAAGACAAACTATCAGACACTGTAATAGAAATACTTGAAAACGGAAGGAATAACATTTTTGTAAGTGCGATTAGTTTTTGGGAAGTATCGTTGAAGTACTCAATCGGAAAGCTAAATATTACGGGATTCTTGCCCGATCAATTGCCCGGGCTCGCTACAGAAATTGGTTTTAAATTAGTCTCTTTATCTCCGGCAGAAAGCGCTACCTACCATCAATTTACAGCAACCGGGCATCGCGATCCGTTTGACGGGATGCTGATGTGGCAAGCAATACAACAAAACCTGATTTTGGTAAGCAAGGACAGAAGTATAGGCCAGTACAAGTCTGCGGGATTGAAAGTTATTTGGTAATTCATCAATCCATTGTCATATCCCATAAATTCGAGATCGAAATTCCGAAATCCAAAATAAAATCCTACCTTTGCCCGGCAAGTAATCAATCTCAAATTATTTGCTATGCACCCACCAGATTCCTCAAAATTTGTTGCCGAAGGTTTAACGTACGATGACGTATTGCTTATTCCGGCGTATTCAGAAGTTTTACCGCGCGAGGTAAATACCCAATCACAACTTACTAAAAAGATCAGGTTAAACGTGCCCATCATATCTGCGGCAATGGATACTGTAACCGAATCTAAAATGGCTATTGCTATAGCACAAGGGGGTGGTATTGGCATGCTACACAAAAACATGACCATTAAAGCGCAAGCCGAGGAAGTGCGTAAGGTAAAACGTTCGGAAAGCGGTATGATCCAGGATCCCGTTACCTTGCACGAAAGCGCCGTTGTGGCCGATGCGCTTAAAATTATGCGCGATCATAGCATTGGTGGTATCCCCGTGGTTGACGATAACGGCAAATTGAAGGGCATTATCACCAACCGCGATATGCGCTTTCAAAAAGATATGACTTTGGCCATCAGTGGTGTGATGACCAGCCAAAATTTGATCACCGCGCCCAAAGGCACCACCTTGCCGCAAGCACAAGAAATACTGCAAAGCCATAAAATTGAAAAATTACCGGTGGTGGATGAAGCAGGCAAACTAATAGGCCTGATCACATACCGCGATATTCAAAAATTAAAAAACTACCCAACCGCTTGTAAAGACGAGCATGGCCGCCTGCGTGTGGGAGCAGCTGTTGGCGTTACAGCTGATACTATGGATAGGGTAGACGCGCTGGTAAAGGCAGGTGTCGACGTGATCGCTATAGATACCGCTCACGGGCATTCTAAAGGCGTTATCAATCAATTAAAAGAAGTAAAAGCCAAATATCCCGATCTGCAGGTTATTGCCGGTAATATAGCCACTGGTGATGCTGCCCGCGCATTGGCACAAGCAGGTGCCGACGCGGTTAAGGTAGGTATCGGCCCCGGTTCTATCTGCACCACCCGTATTATTGCCGGTGTAGGCGTACCGCAGCTATACGCCGTATACGAATGTGCCCAGGCATTGAAAGGTACCGGCATCCCGGTAATTGCTGATGGTGGCATTAAACATACCGGTGATATTGCCAAGGCTATTGCCGCGGGTGCAAGCACTATTATGGCAGGTTCGTTATTTGCAGGTGTAGAGGAATCACCGGGCGAAACGATTATTTACGAAGGCCGCCGTTTTAAATCGTATCGTGGTATGGGATCAATCGAAGCGATGGAGCAGGGTTCTAAAGACCGTTACTTCCAGGATGTAGAGGACGATATTAAAAAACTGGTTCCCGAAGGTATAGTTGGCCGCGTACCATACAAAGGTACCCTGGCCGAGGTAATGTACCAATACGTTGGCGGCTTACGTGCCAGTATGGGTTATTGCGGTGCTAAAGATATCGAAGCATTGCAGCAGGCCCAATTTGTGCGCATCACCGCTTCGGGTATCCGCGAAAGCCATCCGCATGATATTACCATTACTAAAGAGGCGCCTAATTATACGCGTTAGTGATTAGCATAAAAGATTAGAGATTAAGTATTAATAAAAAACGGCGATGAATACTCATCGCCGTTTTTGTTATCAGGAAATATTAACTAATCTCCAACTTCCGGTCTCCAATCTCTAACACCTTACTTCACTCCATTGCCTTTGGGTAAAAAGCTGTCGGATGTAACGATCTTCAACGCCTGATCGGCAGTAAAACCCTCTTTTACAAGCGCATCAAAATATTGCTTGTTTAGTTTGGCAATTTCTTCCAGCTTACCCGGCTGCTTATAATACTCCAGTTGCGCGTCCATCATAGATTTGGCCATGTTAGAAACCATAGGGCCAAACGAATTCATCATGCCCATCATACCAGCCTCTCCGAATAGATCTTTTAACGGTTGGGATATAACAGCAACAGAATCGGTAGCTTTTGTTTTAGCTTTCGGTTTTGTTTGCGCGAATGATGCTATAGAAAGGCCTGAAAATAACAGGCCCAGTAATATTGACTTTTTCATAATATTCAGATATATGTTTTTTATTTAGAGATAGCAGTATGGTAATAGTTACAGCCATATACTTAAATATTTAATACCACTGTTTGTTAAAAGAAATCACCCCGATTTCTTATTCAAAAAATTATATTTACAGGAGTTGTAAGTATTACAGATGAGGAAATTTATATGAAAGCGATATGTGTTTTTTGCGGCGCCAACTTTAATGGCGACCCGGTATTAAAAGAAGCTGTTGAACAACTGGCTACAGTAATGGCTGCCCGTGATATTGCCCTGGTATTTGGCGGCGGCAAAGTGGGGGTAATGGGTTTAATTGCCGATACTATGATTGCTAATGGTGGTAAGACCATCGGCGTGATCCCGCAATTTTTAATGGACAAAGAAGTGGGGCATACCGGCCTCACCGAGTTACATATTGTGGAAAATATGCACCAGCGCAAACAGATGATGAACGACTTGTGCGATGGCATTATTATGCTGCCCGGCGGCTTTGGTACACTTGAAGAATTTTTTGAAGTACTGACCTGGCTGCAATTGGGCCTGCATCAACATCCCGTTGGTGTGCTGAACGTAAATGGTTTCTATGATAACCTATTGAAGCAAATGGACGTAATGGTTGAGCAACGATTCCTAAAACAAGCTAACCGCGACCTGGTTATCACTTCGGCCGATCCGGTGGAATTAGTAAGCTTAATGAGCAACTTTATAGCTAAACCAGACGAAGTTTGGTTCAGGGACAGGAATTTGACTTAGATATTGCTTGTCATTCCGGAACAAAGTGAAGAATCTATTTTATGCATTATAAACCTGTACAGGTAAGACTCTTCACTATATTCAGAATGACAATAATAAAAAATGGAGTTTAAACAGTAGCCACAATTGGGGCCTTTTTGAAGAACCTGATCAGGTTAAATCGCTTGCACAAATACATCACAGTTAAAATAATCATCGCAATCTTTATTTATAGTTTAATCAATTAGTCCCTTTTATACGTTACCTTTTTTCAAATGTTATGCCAAACAAGCCGTAGGCTTGCAACGCGTTACATTCTAAAAAAAAATAAATGATTGCTTTTCGGCAGGATGAGTATATAACAAATGTAACAGGTTTTATACAAAATAAAAAATTAATTGAAAATTAAATCCGATCGCAAACAAATACTATGCGTGCATAGTATTTGTTTGCGATATTTTGTTTAACATTGGGCAAGCTAAAAACCAATTATGGATATCGAATTCAACAAGAACGAAGACGTTAATAAGCACCTTTCTTTTGATGTAAGTACACGTTTAAAGCAGATATACAAAGGCGGCGGCGAGAAGGCCGCGGCCAAGCAAAAAGAAAAAGGCAAGATGCTGGCCCGCGAACGCATTACCTACCTGCTTGATAAAGATAAACCCTGGCTTGAAATTGGTGCTTTTGTAGCCGACGGCATGTATGCCGAGCATGGTGGCTGTCCATCAGGAGGGGTAGTATGCGGTATTGGTTATGTATCGGGCAGGCAGTGTGTGGTAGTGGCTAATGATGCTACGGTAAAGGCCGGCGCCTGGTTTCCCATCACCGCCAAGAAAAATCTGCGTGCGCAGGAAATAGCGATGGAGAACCGCTTGCCAATCATTTACCTGGTCGATTCGGCGGGAGTTTATCTGCCTTTGCAGGACGAGATATTTCCGGATAAAGAGCACTTTGGCCGTATCTTTCGCAATAACGCACAGATGAGCAGCATGGGTATCGTCCAGATCTCGGCCATTATGGGTTCGTGTGTGGCAGGTGGGGCTTATCTGCCTATCATGAGCGACGAAGCCATGATAGTTGATAAAACCGGATCGGTGTTCCTGGCAGGTTCGTACCTTGTAAAATCGGCTATTGGCGAGGATGTGGATAACGAAACCCTGGGCGGCGCTACCACCCATTGCGAAATATCGGGTGTTACCGATTATAAACACCCCAACGACCAGGCGTGCCTGGATAGCATCCGCAATATCATGAGCATGACCGGGCATTCGCCTAAAGCCGGGTTCGACCGGATAAAGCCTGCCGCGCCGGCAAAAGATGAAAAAGAGATCTATGGTATCCTGCCCGATAACCGGGAGAAACCTTATGATATGATGGAGATCATCTATCGCTTGCTGGATAATTCGGACTTTGAGGAGTATAAGGCAGGATATGGGCAATCAATTATTTGTGGCCTGGGCCGGATAGATGGCTGGGCGGTAGGCATCGTGGCCAACCAGCGTAAGGTGCTGAAATCTAAAAAAGGGGAGATGCAGTTTGGTGGTGTTATCTATTCCGATTCGGCCGATAAGGCTACCCGCTTTATTATGAACTGTAACCAAAAGAAGATCCCGCTGGTATTTTTGCAGGATGTTACTGGCTTTATGGTAGGCAGCCGCAGCGAACAGGGCGGCATTATTAAAGATGGCGCCAAAATGGTGAACGCGGTGGCTAATTCGGTAGTGCCCAAGTTTACCATTGTGGTAGGCAACTCGTACGGGGCGGGCAATTACGCCATGTGCGGCAAAGCTTACGATCCGCGGCTGATCTATGCCTGGCCATCGGCAAAAATAGCGGTAATGGGTGGCACGCAGGCGGCCAAAGTATTGGTACAAATGCAGTCGGCCGGTTTAAAGGCCAAAGGCGAAGGGATCGATCAGCAGAAGGAAGATGAACTGCTGAAACAAACCACCGAACGTTATAATTCACAAACCACGCCATATTACGCCGCTGCAAGGCTTTGGGTAGATGGTATTATCGATCCGCTGGAAACGCGCAAGGTGATATCGATGGGGATAGAAGCGGCCGATCATGCACCGATAGAAAAGGCTTTTAATGTGGGGATAATTCAGACGTAATTATGGCTGCGATTATTTTGACATCCATCTTATAATTGATAACGATTATATTAAGGCCATATTTACAATAATGTTTATTATCAAATGGGTATAGATACTGATTATCTTGTTTTAATAATTGGCACTCTGTTTTTATGCGCCGGACTTTATCAATTGACGAGGTTTGTTAAGTTAAAAAAATCGGGCATCAGGATAAAGGGCAACATTTGCGATTTAGTTAAGCGGGATGGCGGAGAAGACATCGGTGAAAAAATGTTTCTTGTAGTAAAGTTTACAACTGGTGATTGCCGACAAATAATCAAAGAGACAAATATTATTGCGCCCGATGGTGCAAAGTATACTACGGCTGATACCGTTAATGTGATATATGATCCCCGCGATCCAGAAAATTGTATCATTTATAATCAGGAAAAAATACCCTATATATTTTTATTTTGTTTGATTATTGGAATAGTAATGCTTGCACTGAGTTTATTAGCCATATATACTAATAACCCCGACATGCATTATGAAGGGGAGTACAGATTGGGTTAAAGAATTTATGTTGGAATTGAAATTTACTGTCAACTAATCCTCATAAAAACAAGAGTAAACCCTTCCACCTTTCAGCTTTTACCGTTCACCTCAATCAAAAACCCTATCTTTGCCGCCTATGGCAGCAGCCTTTGATGATTTTAAGTTTAATAAGCAGGTATTAAACGCCATAGCCGATGCCGGCTATACCGAACCAACCCCTGTGCAGCAAAAAGCCATCCCGTCGATATTGAACGGGCAGGATGTAATGGGTATTGCGCAAACTGGTACCGGTAAAACGGCGGCCTACGTGTTACCCATCATCATGAAGCTGAAATATGCCCAGGGCGAACATCCGCGCGCTTTGATAGTATCGCCAACACGTGAGTTGGCTATGCAGATCGAGGAAAACATCAAGGCTTATTCTAAATATACCGACCTGCGTACTGTTGTGCTATACGGTGGCCTCGGCCCAAAAACGCAAATTGAGAATATCAAAAAAGGTGTCGATATTATCGTCGCCACTCCAGGCCGATTTATGGATATCTACCTGGCCGGGAATATCGTAACCAAAACCCTGCAGGTGCTGGTACTTGACGAAGCTGATAAAATGATGGATATGGGCTTTATGCCCCAAATTAACCGTATACTGGAAATAGTACCCCGTAAACGGCAGAATCTGCTGTTTTCGGCTACCATGTCTGATAAAGTACATCAACTGGCCGGGAATTTTCTTGAATTCCCCACCGTGATAGAGGTTACACCGCAGGCTACCCCTGCGCAAACCATCACACAAAAGCTGTATTACGTTCCCAATATCAAAACCAAGATCAACGTGCTGAGGAGCCTGCTTGATGCAGAGGAGAACGCCATCAGCAAACTAATTGTATTTTGCAAAACACGCACAGTCGCCGAGGATATCTACAAATACCTGGCCCGTAAGTACGATGAAAAACAGGTTAAGGTATTGCATGCCAATAAGGGGCAAAACACCCGTATTAACTCCATCAATGCTTTTAAAGAGGATGAGGTGAAGATACTGGTAGCAACCGATGTGGCATCGCGGGGGATAGATGTAAGCAACGTGAGCCATGTGATCAATTTTGATGTGCCCGTAGTTTACGAGGATTATGTGCACCGTATCGGGCGTACCGGTCGCGCGTTGCAAAGCGGGGAGGCGATAACCTTTTGCAACCCGGCCGAGGTTTATTATATGGGCAAGATCCAAAAACTAATCCGTCAAACGGTGGATGTTTACCCGATACCGGATGGTGTATTTGTTGAACAAACCCCTTACGAGGAAAAACAAAACCAGGACCGCGAGATAGATATGCAAAAGCGTAAGGAAAATCCTGATTTTAAAGGGGCTTTTCACGAGAAGAAGACGCAAAACCAACGCAAGAAATTTGACGAGGCTAAGAAAAAGGCTGATCCACGTACCGCACACGCCAAAGCCGCAAAACGACAAAAGAAAAAACGCTAAGCCATCACCATAAAATGAAATTCAGAATTACTCCGTTAAACTTTGCCAGTGCGTTTTTTGTATTCCTGGCCGTATATATATGGTTGTACGGAGCAGGCATAGCCGGTGTTCAATATCAGCAGTTGCATTTAGGCAACCAGATCGTTTGGATTTTTCTGCTGTTTGCCTTTGTGATATTTGTGATGGACCTGATGTTCCGCAACTTTTTCCCTGATACTAAAAAGGTTTGGGTGATAGAGCTAAGCTTTATGGCCCTGGCTGTTATTATATTTTTACTTGTACGAAAATAAACGAATGAAAACTGCTGAAATAAAATTACTTGTAACGCTTGATGATCAGAATATGCCCGAGCAGATCACCTGGCAATCAACCGATGGAAATAACGAAGATGCTGTCCCTGTAAAAGCCATGAACCTGGCTGTGTGGGACCATAACTACAAAAACACCATGCACATTAACCTGTGGACCAAAGACATGCCGGTTGATGAGATGAAACGCTTCTTCCACGAAACCCTGTTAACCCTGGGCGATAGCTTCCTGAAGGCTACAGGCGAAACAAATATCATCGAAGACTTGCGCGATTATTGCGCCCACTTTGCTGATAAAATGGAAATTACCCGGTAAGTTCTAAGTCGGGAGTCTAAAGTTTTAAGTCTTTTGACTTAGGACTTTAGACTACTAACTTAAGACTTATCAATATATCGATACAATACCGTAAACCCACAGGCCGAGATCAAACACATACTGGCCAGCACCCACCAAAGCGCAGTAAAATGCCCATAAAGAATGATCTGGCTGCCAACCGTAGGCGCCAGTATCTGTGCCATAGACCAGCACATAGAATATAGCGCCGCGTATTGCCCACGGTTATGCTCGGATGTGCGGACTATCCAAAAGGCGTTCATAAATGGCATGCTCATCATCTCCCCAACGGTAATTACTACCAATACCACTATGCCAGACCATACGACTGGCGGTAATAAATTAAGGCTTAAAAAAGCTATCCCGGTAACCATAACACCTATAATAATATAACGCAGCGGATGCCTTTTCCCTTCAAGGTTGCTGATGATCACCATCTCGAACAAGGCTATTAATATCCCGTTCAATGCCATCAACCCGCCAATAAAGCGTTCGCTGTAGTGCCACTCGGTTTTGTAAAATAAGGGTTGTATAGTAAACAGCTGGAAAAAGCAGGTGGCGTATAATATGGCCATGGCTATAAAGGCCAGGTATATTTTATCCCGATAGGCCGATGTGGGGATATTTTCGCCGGATACCACTTTGGTGGTTTTTGTAAAGCCAGAGCGTGGCAATAGCTTCAATAGAAATATGGCCGCCAGTATATTGGTGCAGCCATCAACCCAAAACAACAAATGATAATTGATTGATGCCAGGAAGCCGCCGATTGCGCCACCAACCGACCATCCCAGATTAATAGCCAAGCGGTTAAGCGAGTAGGACCGCGTTTTATTCTCAGGCGAACTGTGATAGGCGATAGCCGTAGAATTTGCCGGCCGAAAAGCTTCGTTACAAAGACTTAGAATAAAGGTGAAGGCAGCCAGTGTAGGAAATGTACGCTGGAATCCTAAAGTAATAAACAACAAGCCGCCTAATAGCAAGGCGCCTACCTGCACATCATAAAAACCATATTTATCGGTGAGCTTACCGCCTAAAAAAGCGCCGCTGATGGAACCTAAGCCGAATATCCCCAAAATGTAACCGGCTTGTACAATTGTGAAATGTAACTGCTGTGTACAATAAATGGTCATGAAAGGGATAACCATGGTGCCGCTTCGGTTAATAAGGATAACCAGCGACAAGTACCAGCTATTAATGGAAAGACCGGAATATGCTTGCTTATATAATTGGATAGGGGATAACATCTGAAACAAAGATAGGTTTACCGCCCTTTTGATATATCATTTGAATGTTGTTTGTGAAGGAATAACCCCGATGTGGAAAAAATTATCAATATGGCAAAATATTCGATAATGCCGACTGGAATAGTGGGTATTTTGATGTTAAATTATGAAAGACTTATAAAATTATCCACATTTCTGATTTTTTTGCAACAAATAGGATATTTTATCATCAAAATTATATTACAATTATTTAACTTCGGGGCGTCTTGAAACCCTATGGCTAAAATAGGGGTATCATTTAATCAATTATAACATGAAACATAATTTTGGTGCCGGACCGGGCATCCTACCACAAGAGGTATTAAAACAAGCCGCCGCCGGCGTGCTGGATTTCAACGGAATTGGTTTATCTATCCTTGAAATATCGCACCGATCGCCGGAGTTTGAGGGTGTTTTAAACGAAGCTGTTAAACTTGTTAAAGAAGAATTAGGCGTGCCGGAAGGTTATTCTGTACTGTTTTTACAGGGTGGTGCCAGCACCCAGTTTGCTATGGTACCATACAACCTGTTGCCGGAAGGCGGCAAGGCGGCCTATGTAGAAAGCGGCGTATGGGCCAACAAGGCGCTAAAAGAAGCTAAATACTTTGGCGATGTAGAAGTTATCGCGACTGCTAAGGATAAAAACTTTACTTATATCCCTAAAGATTTTACCGTACCTGCCGATGCCGCTTACCTGCACCTTACATCAAACAATACCATCTACGGTACGCAGTTACAGGAGTTCCCTGCATCGCCGATACCGGTGGTTTGCGATATGTCGTCGGATATTTTCAGCCGCAAGGTTAACGTTGCCGATTTTGGTTTGATCTACGCCGGCGCGCAGAAAAATATGGGCCCTGCCGGTACTACTTTGGTGATAGTTAAAGACGAATTACTGGGCAAAGCTGACCGTAAGATACCATCGATGTTTAATTACCAGGCACAGATCGATGGTGGCTCGATGTATAACACCCCGCCGGTGTTTGCCATCTATGTATCGATGCTTACCCTGCGGTGGTTAAAAGCTAAAGGTGGTGTTGAGGCCATACAAAAAGAGAACGAGGAAAAAGCCCGCGTACTTTACGAAGAAATTGACCGTAACCCATTATTCAAAGGTGTTTGCGTACCAGAAGACCGTTCGCACATGAACGTTTGTTTCCTGGTAGAAAACCCTGAGCACGAAAAGCCATTCCTGAAATTTGCCGAAGAACGCGGTATTGAGGGCATTAAAGGCCACCGCAGCGCAGGCGGGTTCCGTGCATCCATTTACAACGCGTTGCCAATTACCAGCGTATACGTACTGGTTGAAGCCATGCAGGAATTTGCAGAGAAGAATAAGTAATTAGAGACCAGAGATTAGAGATTAGAGATTAGTAGGTTTCAGCCTGATCTCTAATCTCTAATCTCTAATAACTGGAATGAAATGATCAAAATATTAGCTAACGACGGTATTGACCCGATTGGTAAAAAACTGCTGGAAGAAGCAGGTTTTACTGTTGATACCAACAATATCCCGCAGGATGAACTGCCTGCACGTTTAAACGAGTACGATGTAATTACCGTACGCAGCGCTACTAAAGTGCGTAAAGCCCTGATTGATGCTACCCCTAACCTGAAAGTTATCGGTCGTGGTGGTGTAGGTGTTGATAATATTGATGTGGAGTATGCTAAAGAAAAAGGCATCCCTACTTATAATACCCCGGCTTCATCATCATTATCCGTAGCCGAGCTGGTGTTCGCGCACCTGTTCACCGGGATCCGCTTTTTACAGGACAGCAACCGCAAAATGCCGGTTGAAGGTGCTACCAAATTCAACGACCTGAAAAAAGCTTATGCAAAAGGTATCGAACTGCGTGGCAAAACCATCGGTATCCTGGGCTTTGGCCGTATTGGCCGCGAGGTGGCAAAAATTGCCATTGGCTTAGGTATGGATGTTTTGGCTTACGACCTGTTTCCGTTCAATCCTGAAGTAGAGATTGTTTTAGGTTGTGGCGGCACTAAAGTAAATGTAGCTGTTAAAGCCGCTACCCAGGAAGAGATCATCGCACACTCTGATTTTATTACCCTGCACACGCCATTCATCGAGAAACCAATATTGGGCGCTGCCGAATTTGAGAAAGTGAAAAAAGGTGTTGCCATTGTAAACTGCTCGCGCGGTGGCCTGATTGACGAAGCTGCTTTAGTGGCAGCTTTAGATAGCGGTAAAGTAAGTTTCGCCGGTCTGGACGTTTATGATAACGAGCCAACCCCTAATGAGATCTTGCTGAAACACCCTAAAATTTCGTTAACGCCGCACATTGGCGCGGCTACCAACGAGGCCCAGGAACGTATCGGAACTGAATTAGCCAGCTTGATCATTAATCATTTCAAGCAATAAGATATCACCCTCACAATTACCCAAAACAATCCCTTAGTGGATATGGCCTTGCATTTGCAGGGCCTTTTTTGTTTAATTCAAAACCAGCAACGCCGTTTGAATAATATTCTCAAAAAAAGCAGGGTCGGTTTCCTGCGTAGATACCCGCAATCCCTTACCAGTGGTTAAAAAGAACCGGGTGAGGGCCTTAGCGTCCTGCTTAGTACTGATCTCGCCGCTTTCCTGGCCTTTTTGTATAGCCCGAAGAAAGGCATCCTCCAATAGCTGCTCGTTCTTGCAGATCATCTCGTTAATCAGCGGATCGTGCGGGGCCATCTCCAGTTCGGCACTAACCAGTAAGCAGCCTTTTTGCGGCGCATCATTCAATAAATTACCGGTGAATAGTTTCAGCAGATGGCTGATTTTTTCTTTAGCAGGCGTATCATCACTTACAATATTGCAAATTTTGCTGCCCCCGGCGCTTTGATAACGCTCCAGCGCCTTTACATACAGGGTATGCTTATCTACATAGGTATCGTACAGGCTTGAGCGGCTAATGCCAAGGCCATCTACCAAATCCTGCATAGATGTGCCATTGTAGCCTTTGTGCAAAAAAAGGCATATCGCTTTATCCAGTACCTCGTCCTCGTCAAAAAGCTTTGTGCGTGCCATAATAAAAAAGCTTTACCCTTTATTAAAGGGCAAAGCTATTGATTTTTTGGGTCAATAATTAAACTAAGCGCCTATGCTTGCATACCTAAGCGTTAGTTTTTAAGCAATTAACGCATGCCGCCGCTGGCAATCATGGTCTCGCCGGTTAACCATTTAGAATCTTCTGATGCCAGGAACACAGCAATAGGCGCAATGTCATCCGGTTGACCGGTACGGCCCAACGGCGTGGTCTTTATAGCTTCAGCATGGAAATCGCTGCCAATAAAACCAGCGGTATGGGTACCTTCAGTTTCAACAATGCCCGGGTTAATAGCGTTCACACGGATGTTTTTAGGGCCTAATTCTTTTGATAATACCTGTGTGATCGAATCTACAGCGCCTTTGGTTGCGGTATAGATAGAGCTACCCGGAGGCGTGATGCGGGTTACGGTAGAGCTGATATTGATGATGCTGCCGCCTTTATCGCCAAAGCTTTTTACCGCGCCCTGGGTTACTAATAATAAACCCAATACGTTGGTGTTAAACTGGCGGTGGAACTCGTCGGCAGTGATATCTTCAATAGCGCCGAATTGGTAAACACCGGCATTGTTAACCAATATATCTACACCGCCAAAGTTTTGGTTGGCCTCGGCGAATAACTTATCTACATCGGCTTGGTTAGATACGTTGCCTTGTACGGCTACCGCTTTGCCGCCATTGCTTACAATATCGGCTACTACTTTTTCGGCTCCGGTTTTATCCGACGAGTAATTTACCACTACCGCGGCACCTTCTGCTGCCAAACCTTTTGCTATACCGGCACCAATACCTTTTGATGCGCCTGTTACTACTGCTACTTTTTCTGTTAACTTTTTCATTGTGATGGTGATTGTTTTTTTTATTTTTGGAACAATCGTTCCGCAAATGTAGATCTGTTTTTGGAATAATCATTCCGATTTAAAAAAGATTAGGATTTGATGACAAATGGGAGATGTTTCTATAATTTCGCACCTGACAGAAATTGGCTATTTCCTAATCTCTAACTATGAAATGCATCTTCAACTGGAGCGGCGGTAAAGACAGCGCGCTGGCTTTATACCATTGCCTGCAAAACCCTGATATAGAAATAAAGTACCTGCTCACCACGGTTAACGATGCCATGAACCGTATATCGATGCACGGCGTACGCGAAGAACTGTTATTGCGCCAGGCCGAAGAAATCGGCATCCCGCTTTACCAGGTGCGCCTTCCCGAGATGCCGGGTATGCAGGAGTACGACGAGACCATGCGCGGCCACCTAATGCACTTAAAAGGCGAGGGGATAACCCATTCTATTTTTGGCGATATATTTCTGGAAGACCTGAAAACCTACCGCGACCAGCGCCTGGCCGAAGTTGGGCTAACCGGTATCTATCCATTATGGAAACGTGATACGCACGAACTGATCAATGAGTTTCTTAACCTTGGCTTCGGCACCGTAATAGCCTGCACGCAGGAGCGTTTAGGCCACCTGGCAGGGCAGGAGATAACCCCCGAACTGATAGCCGCCCTGCCACCCGATGTAGATGTTTGCGGCGAGAACGGCGAGTTTCATACCTATGCCTTTAAAGGCCCGATATTTAAAAACGAGATAAAATACCAAACAGGGGAGCGGGTATTTAAAGAATATAAAGCCCCTAAAGATACCGATGATACCTGCCTTGCGAAAGATGATCCGGAGCGCAGGAGCGGGTTTTGGTATTGTGATTTGCTGCCGTTATAGGCATCCTGTCATTGCGAGCGATAGCGTGGCAATCCCATAGGACAAGCAATGTGGCCCTGCCTATGGGATTGCCGCGTCGCTACGCTCCTCGCAATGACAAAATGTTGTTTTAGCCCACAACCTCCCACATATTTGGCATATTTACCCACCGAACATAATTTTTCAATACTTTATAACTAATTATATTTCAGTATATAAGTATCAAAAAAAGGAAAAATAACTTCAAATAACGCGCATGATAGCGTGTTTTGGTATTGATTTTGCCAAATAAAATTCTGTTTTGATGTTTTTATGATAGTAATGCGTTGTAATATAGATAGTTGCATCTAATAATTATACCGCCCATACGCTTCTCGGTAATCATTATGCATCTCCCTGAAACGCTCGCCTGTTTTGGCCAGGAACGCTTCGTCCAGCAATTCAAATACGCTGTTTACGCCGTCGGTTAAATCCATTTCGGCAACTTTAAATATTTGTTCGTATACCCCCTTCTCCATCTTCACAATAAACTTTTGGTTCATGCTCATAATGGTGATCTTAAAATCGGGGTGTGGCAGTTCGGCAATTATTCTCATGTATATGTTTCTTAATTAGATCCAAAAGTAAAACCAACAGTTTTGACGTGTTCAGTTTTGGGAATAATTAGCTTTTGTTTTAAAACTTCACACTCTTCGCTGTCAATAATGTTACGTTCTAATAACCAGCGTAAATTAGTTGCCAGTTGCTCTTGCGATAAAAGGTCATCTGCAGTTGCATAACGGTTTAAAAGGTATTCCTTTTGATGTTTTTTTATCAATGATAAGAAATCCTCAACCGTTTTTTTAGTAGGGGAATTTGCGAAGAAGGTAAGCTTTGTGCCGTGTATCAATAGGAGATTCAATTCATTTTCATAACTCAGGTATGTTATCAGGGCGCACGCCACAAATACTACAAAATAGAATAAAACATCTTCTGTTTTGGAGCCGTTTTTTTCAAGGAAGTGCGATAAAATACATATAATTAGTCCAGCCAAAGAAAGTCCGGTAAAAATAGTCGGTATACGTTTAGGCCCTTTTTGGTGGCTGATTTTTGTTGTTATGTTTTCAAAATCAATCTCTATGGCATTAGAACTTGTGAGTGTGGAAACAGTAACCTTTAGCGACCTGTCTGTTAATTCAAATAATTTTGTCACAATAAATCTTCGTTGCTTAAGGATTGTTTCCATAACCGTATTTTTGCGTTAAATATATTAAATAGCTGTAATACTATGGCAGAAGATTTAAGCATCAGCACATCGACCAGCAAGGCCGAACAATACCAATCACTCATCCCGCAAATTGAAGCATTGCTTTACGGCGAGACCGATTTAGTAGCCAATATGGCCAATGTATGCGCCGCTTTAAAAGAACAGTTCAACTGGTTTTGGGTGGGCTTTTATTTAGTAAAGGATAGTCAGTTGGTATTAGGCCCTTTTCAAGGGCCGGTGGCTTGTACACGCATCAACAAAGGTAAAGGAGTCTGTGGTTCATCGTGGGAGCAGGCCCAAACGCTGATCGTGCCCGATGTAGAAGCATTCCCCGGTCATATTGCCTGCAGCTCGTTATCCAAGTCTGAAATTGTACTACCCATATTTAAAAACAACGAGGTAATTGGTGTGCTGGATGTCGACGCGTCAGAACTTGATCTGTTCGACGAGACTGACGCGCAATACCTGGCGCAAATCATCAAACTGATTAACTTTTAATGGCCCGCATCTTTCTGATTCCCGGTCTAGGCGCCGATAAACGTATCTACAAAAATATCAAAGCCGGCGGCCCCGATGATGAACTGATCTATATCGATTGGATAGAACCATCGCGCGGTGATACTTTAAGTGATTATGCGCAACAGCTTATTAATAAATATAATATCAGGGATAATGATATCGTTATCGGTAATTCACTTGGCGGGATGCTGGGAGTAGAGATAGCCAATAAAGTAAAGTTAAATAAGGTGATACTGATTAGCAGTATCAAGTCCATCAATGAAGCACCGTTCTATTTTAAACTGTTCAAATACCTGCCAGTACATCGGCTGATACCCGGCGGCCTGTTTGCCAAAATGGGTGGTTTGATAGCGCCCATATTCGGTAAAATGTATTCGGTAGATGCTTACATGTTCAACAGTATGCTGCAAAATACCTCGCCGGTTTTTATTAAATGGGCCATGGGCGCTGCCCTGCACTGGCAAAACAAAACCATCCCGCAAAACCTTTATCATATCACCGGCGACCATGACCAGGTATTCAACTACCGTGAAATAAAAGGCGCAACCATCATCAAAGGCGGTACGCACATCATGATATTCGACCGGGCGCGCGAGATAAACGACATACTAAAACAGATCATTAATAATTGAAATTACAGCCCTCATATTACCTCAGCAATGATGTCGTGGCTCTGGCCCGCGACCTGATCGGCAAATACCTGTTTACCTGTATTGATGGTTTAGTTACCGGTGGATACATTATTGAAACAGAAGCTTATAATGGCATTATCGATAGGGCTTCGCACGCTTATGGTAACCGGCGAACGCCGCGCACCAGTACCATATTTATGCAAGGCGGGGTGGCTTATGTGTACCTGTGTTACGGTATTCACGAAATGCTGAACGTGGTAACCTCGGTAGAAGGACAGCCGCATGCTATCCTTATCCGTGCCATCAACCCCACTATTGGTTTAGCTGTAATGCAGGCCCGGCGCAATATGGCCGTCATTAAGCCCAATATTACTATGGGGCCCGGCTCGGTGGCTAAGGCTTTGGGTATATCGCGTAAAATAAATGCCATCAGTTTGCAAAGTGATACCCTGTGGATAGAAGATCAGGGGTTAACCTTTCCTGGTGAAGCCATTGTAGCAGGCCCACGTGTAGGTGTAGATTATGCTGGTAATGATGCTTTACTGCCGTATCGCTTTTATGTAAAGGGCAACCCGTATGTAAGTAAGCCCAGGTCGTGATCAGTAATCGCTGATTAAAGATTAGCCTTTTACCTTTCAGCTTAAAAATGTAATATTGGCCCCGATGAACTTCCAGAACACTCCCGAATTTGCACAGCAGTTAGATGATCAGGATAGCCTGAAACATCTGCGCGATGAGTTTATTATACCGCAGCATCGTGGCAAGGATGCTATTTACCTGTGCGGTAATTCACTTGGTTTGCAGCCCAAAGCGGCAGCGGATAGCATTGCCGCGCAAATGCAGAATTGGGCAAGTAAAGGGGTAGAAGGCTGGTTTGATGGCGGCGACCCATGGCTGGCCTATCAGCAGCAGTTAAAAGGCACGCTTGGCGGCTTATTGGGCGCAGGCGAAAAAGAGATAACCATAATGAACTCACTTACAGTAAATCTTCATTTACTGATGGTAAGTTTCTATCAGCCAAATAATAAAAGGTATAAAATATTGATGGAAGCGGGTGCTTTTCCGTCCGATCAGTACGCGATAGAAAGCCAGGTGCGTTTTCATGGTTTCGAACCGGATGATGCCATTATAGAGATCTTCCCACGCGAAGGCGAGTATACTTTGCGTACCGAAGATATCATTAAAACCATTAACGATAATGCCAGTGAGTTGGCCCTGGTGCTGTTTGCGGGGATAAATTATTACACAGGGCAATTCTTCGATATGCCAGCCATTACTAAGGCCGCACACGCCGTGGGTGTATATGCAGGGTTCGATCTGGCGCATGCCGCAGGAAATGTGCCCCTGCAATTGCACAACTGGGATGTTGATTTTGCCTGCTGGTGTTCGTACAAATACATGAACTCGGGGCCGGGCGGTATCAGTGGGATATTTGTGCACGAAAAACATTTTGGCAATAACAAGCTAAACCGCTTTGCCGGTTGGTGGGGCAACAACAAAGCCACTCAATTTAAAATGGCCAAAGGCTTCGATCCCGAACCGGGAGCAGATGGTTGGCAGGTAAGTACCGCGCCAATATTGCTTATGGCTGCACATAAAGCCGCCCTGGGCGTTTTTGGCAAGTCGGCTGGTATAGATAGGCTTCGTGAAAAAAGTTTGCTCCTTACGCCTTATTTGGAGTTTCTGATCAATGGTATCAATGAACGGAAAGGCGGAGAACTATTCAGGATCATTACACCGGCTGAAGCATCGGCACGCGGCTGCCAGTTATCCATCATCTGCAAGCAGAACGGTAAAGCGATGTTCAACTACCTGTCCGAACACGGCGTAATAGGCGACTGGCGCGAACCAGATGTGATCCGCTTAAGCCCGGTGCCGCTTTATAATACATTTATGGATGTGTACCGAACAGGTAAATTACTATCAGAAGCGGCCGATCAATTGTTTTAGCGATCAAGTATGGTTACTATGATCTATCAACTATGAACTAATGCTCAAGATCGCTTACTCCACCGTATTCGCGCACCCTTTGCCGGTAGGGCACCGCTTCCCGATGCTGAAGTATGAGTTGATACCCGAGCAATTGCTGCACGAAGGATTGATCACCGCCGAAAACCTTTTCGAACCGGAAATGGTGGACGAAGGAATTATCCTGTGGACGCATGATGCCGCTTACTGGAAAGGTTTACGCGACCTCACTTTATCCCCACTGGAAGAACGCCGTATCGGTTTGCCCTTATCAGAAAGATTAATAGAACGTTGCCGCCGCATCTCGCAGGGGACTATCAACGCTTGTCAGTATGCCATCAAATATGGCGTAGCTTTTAATGCGGCCGGTGGTACGCATCATGCCGGTACTAACTGGGGCGAGGGCTTTTGCATGCTGAACGACCAGGCGGTGGCAGCTAATTGGTTATTGCATAATAAATTAGCCTCATCTATCTTAATTGTTGATTTAGATGTGCACCAGGGTAACGGAACCGCGCAGATATTTGAGAACGAACCGCGGGTGTTCACTTTTTCCATGCATGGGGCTAATAATTTTCCTTACCGAAAAGAAAAGTCTGACCTGGATATTTCTTTACCGGATGGCGTAAATGGTGAGGAATATTTGCGCATCCTGTACGATACCCTGCCGAATCTGATAGCACAACAAAAGCCTGATTTTATATTTTACCTTTCGGGAGTAGATGTTTTGGCTACCGATAAACTGGGCAAATTATCCCTAACTATTGAAGAATGCAAAGCCCGTGATCGTTTTGTATTTGAGCAATGTATCAAATATAAAATACCCGTTGAAGTAAGCATGGGCGGGGGATATTCGCCGCAGATAAAGGATATTGTAGAGGCGCATTGCAATACTTTCCGGGTGGCGGATGAGTTGTATTTTTGATCAGAAAAGTACGTCATCCTGAGCGATAGCGAAGGATCCCAAACAATGCATTTTCGCTCTGCTAACCGGGGATCCTTCGCTATCGCTCTGGATGACGAATAGGTTTCTAATCCCGCTCAATAATCGCCGTTTCCTGATACTTCAACCTCTTACTGATACCCTGAAAACGGATAAACAACAATAACGATGCGACCATCAACCCCAAAGTCAACCCGTACCATATGCCGATAGCGCCTAAATGAAAACGGATGCCCAGCAGATAACCAACCGGTATCCCCAATATCCAGTAAGCCAGGAAAGTGATGAATGCCGGGATATTCACATCGCCCATACCACGTAAAATACCCAGGCCAATTACCTGTGTACCATCAAATAACTGGAATGCCGCTGCGATGATAAGTAATTGTGCTGCAATGGCTATTACGGCTTTGTCTGAAGTATATATCCACGGCAAAAGCTGGTTGCCAAGGGCAAACATTACCGCCGTAATGCTCATAAATACAATAACGATATGATAGCTGGATATGGCTGATGAACGCAGGTTATCATGATCCTTAGCACCGAAATGGTTGCCTGATTTTATAGCCGCTGCCGATGCTACGCCACTGGCCATAATATAGGTCATGGATGCCATGCTAAGTGCTACCTGGTGTGCTGCTTGTGCCACCGGACTGATGGTGCCCATCAAAATACCGGCCCCGGCAAAGGCGCTCACTTCAAATACATATTGTAAGGAAACGGGGATGCCGATCTTTAATATTTGCATGCTGCGTGCCCTTTCAATAAAACTAAGTTTAAAATCACTTAAATATCGGCGGAAGTTTGGCGAGCGGAATACGTAAATGCCCATCACAACGGCCATAATGCAGCGGTCTATCAGTGTACTATAGCCCACGCCGCGGATACCCATAGGCGTAATGCCGAATAAGCCTTTAACAAACGTGATGCCCAGCACGATATTGATCACATTGCCCCAAATTGATATTTGCATAGCCTGTTTGGTAAAGCCCAATCCCTCGGTAAACTGTTTAAAGGTGTTGAAGATCAACATGGGGATAAATGATAAGCCAAGCAAATTAAGGAATGGCTGAGCTTGTTCGATAACCTGCGGCGATTGACCTAAATGCGGCAATATCAACTCGCCACCAAAGATGATGAGCGCGCAGAAAATAATGCTGGACATAATGTTGATGAAAAGACTATTGGCCAGCAAACGCCCGCACTCTGCATGGTTACCACGACCGTTATGTTGTGCGATCAGCGGAGTGATACCATAACTGATACCAAGGCCGATCACCAGTACCACAATGAAAATATTATTCCCAAGGGACACCCCGGCCAGCGGAATAGTGCCCGCGAAATGGCCTATCACTACGCTATCGCTCACCTGTGTAAGTACGTGGCCCACCTGCGATATCACTACCGGTATGGCCAGTTTAAGGTTATCGCGATAATGCGGTTTGTATTTGTTATAAAGGGTTTTCATAATTGGCAGGGGCGTGGCAAAAGTAGGGTTTATTGTTGTAAGGTTGAAATGCTGAGAGGTGAAGAAACGTGGCTATAGGTGTTGTTTAACTGAGTTCGCCATTTTGGCTAAAGCCAGTTTTATCTGCCTGTTTAACACCGTTGGCTAAAGCCAAACGGCAATGAAACAGATGATTAATCTACAGAGTGTAATTCATTGCCGTCCCATTTATGGGGCGGGTAAAGAGCTTCAGAAAAATGGCTTTAGCCAAATTTGCCAGCTGTTAAACCGAAACCCGATTGTGCAGAAAGCTTTTGCCGGGGCCGGAATTGTGCGCCGTGAAAAACCTGGAGGGAAAGCGGGGCTATCGGGCGCGATGAAATACTGACGTTCATTTTTGAAAAAACCATTAAATACAGCATTAAGTCGCCTGCTTGTATTTATCCTTACAATCTTTATTGAGGGAATTATTGTGAAGTTTGTGGGAAATTAGGTGTACTTCTTCACACATAAATTCACAAAACACCACACATTACACCACATTTTTCCTACTTTTGCGCAAGTCTTACCAAACACGTCATACATTGGACAATCAACAATTGACCACCGTCGAAACCGCTAAAGATCTGGGTTTATTGCCTGCCGAATTTGATCGCATAAATGAAATACTGGGCCGCGTGCCAAATTTTACCGAACTATCTATCTTCTCGGTAATGTGGAGCGAACACTGCTCGTACAAAAACTCTATCACCTGGTTAAAAACTTTGCCTAAAGATGGCCCGCGCATGCTGGCTAAAGCAGGTGAGGAAAATGCCGGCCTTGTCGACCTTGGCGATGGCGTTGGCTGCGCTTTCAAAATAGAATCGCATAACCACCCTTCGGCTTTAGAGCCTTACCAGGGCGCTGCAACAGGTGTTGGCGGTATCAACCGCGATATTTTTACCATGGGTGCCCGTCCTATCGCTCAACTAAACTCGCTGCGCTTTGGCGATCTGAGCCTGGATAAAACCAAATGGCTGGTAAAAGGTGTGGTAAAAGGTATCAGCCACTACGGCAACGCCTTTGGTATCCCAACCGTTGGCGGCGAATTGTTTTTTGACGATTGCTACAACATCAACCCCCTGGTAAATGCTTTCTCGGCCGGTATTGTTAAGGCAGGCGAGACCGTTTCGGCTACCTCATATGGTGTGGGCAACCCGGTTTACATTGTGGGTTCGGCTACAGGTAAGGATGGTATCCATGGCGCGGCTTTCGCGTCGAAAGATATTACCGAAGATTCGGTGAACGATTTGCCGGCTGTACAGGTAGGCGACCCCTTCCAGGAAAAACTGTTGCTGGAAGCTACTTTAGAAGTAATTAAGACCGGCGCCGTTGTGGGTATGCAGGATATGGGCGCTGCCGGTATCATTTGCTCAAACTCGGAAATGAGCGCTAAAGGCGAGCATGGTATGCGTATCGATCTGGATAAAGTACCAACCCGCCAGGATAATATGAAGCCGTTTGAGATCCTGCTTTCAGAATCGCAGGAGCGTATGCTGATCGTAGTGCACAAAGGCCGCGAGGCTGAGGTGCAGGCTATATTTGATAAATGGGATTTGAACTGCGTGCAAATAGGCGAGGTGACCGATACCCAGCGCCTGCACTACTACATGAACGGCGAGCTGGTTGCAGATGTACCTGCCGATGATTTGGTATTAGGTGGCGGCGCCCCGGTTTATCAGCGCGAGTACCGCGAGCCGGCTTACTATGCCGAAAATCAGAAATTTAACATTGATGATGTACCTGTTCCGGCTGATTTGAAAGACGTGGCCGAACACCTGATATCGCACCCTAACATCGCATCGAAACGTTGGGTAACCGACCAGTACGATTCGATGATCGGTACGGCTACCATGACCACCAACCGCCCAAGCGACGCGGCTGTGGTTGCGGTGAAGGATACCGATAAAGCGATTGTAATTACCGTTGATTGCAACAGCCGCTACGTATACGCCGACCCGCAAAAAGGTTGCGCCATTGCAGTTGCCGAAGCTGCCCGTAACATTACCTGTGCCGGTGGCGAGCCGGTAGCTATTACTAACTGTTTGAACTTTGGTAACCCTTACATCCCTGAAGTTTACTGGCAGTTTGTTGGCGCTATAAAAGGCATGGGCGAAGCCTGTACCAAATTTGAAACCCCGGTAACTGGTGGTAACGTGAGTTTCTACAATCAATCGAGCGATGAAGGCCCGGTATTCCCAACACCTACTATTGGTATGCTGGGTGTAATGGATGACCTGAGCAATATCATGGGTTCGGACTTTAAACAGCCGGATGACCTGATCTATTTGATCGGCGAATCGGTAAATGATATCGCATCATCGCAATACCTGGCATCGTACCATAAGATACTGAAAGCACCTGCACCATATTTTGATATCGATAAAGAATATGATACCCATCAGGTGATCAAACAGCTGATCAGCAGCAAGATCATCCAATCGGCGCATGATGTGGCCGATGGTGGTTTGTTTATCACACTGGTAGAATCTGCCATGCCAAATGGCTTAGGCTTTGATATTACTACCGATAGCAGCATTCGTAAAGATGCCTTCCTGTTCGGCGAAGCACAGGGCCGCATTGTAGTAAGCGTTGCCCCGGCCGACCAGGAGCGCTTTGTTGAGCTGATGGCTACCAGCGAGGTTGAATTTAGCCTGCTGGGTACCGTAGCCCGTGAAGGTAACCTGATGATTGACGAAGAACTATATGGCAACATACAGGACGTAAAACTGGTTTACGATAACGTATTGCACGTAATACTAGGCGAGTAAGCTGAAAGCATAAGGCTTAAAGCAGAAAGCCAAACATATACTACAAATAGGCAGAAGGTCAAAAGCTTTCTGCCTTTTGCTTTACGCTTTTAGCTAATAAAGAAAATGAAACTCAACCGCATACACCACATCGCCATCATCTGTTCGGATTACGAAGTATCCAAACACTTTTACACCGAAGTTTTAGGTTTGGATATCGTACAGGAAGTTTACCGCACCGAACGCGATTCGTACAAGCTTGACCTGTTTGTTGGTGGTTTATATCAGATAGAACTTTTTTCATTTCCCGATCCGCCTGAAAGGGTATCGCGGCCTGAAGCTGCGGGTTTGCGCCATTTGGCTTTTGAGGTGGATGATATAGAAGTGGCTGTGTTGGAGCTAAATCGCCATATGGTAATAGCCGAACCGATAAGGGTAGATGAGCATACCGGCAAGCGCTTTGCTTTTTTTGCCGATCCGGATGGGTTACCTGTAGAGTTTTATGAGAAGTAGTATTACAAGTTAATATTACCCAACTCACTAATTCATTGCCGTTGGCTTTAGCCAACGGTTAGCATCAATTATTTGTATGGCTTTAGCCAAAATGTACTGAGTTTGGCTAAAGCCCTTATCCGGCCAGGTAATCCGTTGGCTAAAGCCAACGGCAATGAAAATGAAAATTTAAATCATAAAGTAAGCGTGCCGGTTTTACATCCTAATTTATAGCTTCGCCTAATGTTCCATTTCAAACAATTCAGTGTAGACCAAACCGGTTGCGCCATGAAGATCAATACCGACGGCGTATTGTTAGGCGCACTGGCCGCTGCGGAAAATGCCGGCGATATATTAGACATTGGTACCGGAACAGGCGTTATAGCACTGATGCTGGCCCAGCGCTTTACCACGGCAAGTATCGATGCGGTAGAAATAGACAAAAGCGCAGCACAAACCGCTAAGGCTAATTTTGCAGCTTCGCCATTTGCAGGCCGGCTGAAAGTATATGCTTTATCCTTTGAGCGTTTTTTTGAGGATAACCCGGATAAGAAATATAACCTGATTGTCTCCAACCCGCCATTCTATATCAACTCGCTAAAATCGCCGGGGGCGGGGAAGCAACTGGCTAAACATGCCGATGCAGCTTTGTTTGATAATATGCTTTCGGGCGTGTCGGCTCATTTGCAAACAGGCGGTGTGTTTTGGCTGGTATTACCGATAGATACAGCCAAGCTGGTTAAGCATCAAGCCCAACAATATGGTTTAAATTTGCAGCAGCTGATAAATATCGGCTCGTACCCCCAATCTGAACCGCACCGGCAGCTATTAGTTTTTGGCCTGACAGAAACAAAACTACAGCAAAACGATTTTGTTATTTATGATGCACCTAAACAATACACAGGACAGTACTGTATGGCTTTACAACAATTTTTCACGATCTTTCCTTAGATATGATCATTGGTCATTTCGCTGCGCTGTCATTGGTCATTTTGGCCTTGTCGATAATTCCGGAATGAACTAATGACAAATGACAACTGACAAATGACTAAAATTGGCTTACTATCTGACACGCATGGCTATATAGACGATAATATCCTGCGGCATTTTGATAATTGCGACGAGATATGGCATGCTGGCGACTTTGGCACAATGGAAGTTGCCGACCGTTTATCGGCCCTGAAACCGCTGCGTGGCGTGTATGGCAATATCGACGGCGGGGACCTGCGCAAGACATTCCCCGAACATTTGCGGTTTATGTGCGAGGACGTGGATGTTTGGATGACGCACATTGGCGGTTACCCGGGGAGGTATAATCCTGCCATCAGAAATGAAATATACACTAAGCCACCGAAGCTTTTTATCTGCGGGCATTCGCATATTTTAAAGGTGATGTTCGACGAAAAGATAAAATGCCTGCATATTAACCCCGGAGCCGCTGGAAAACAGGGCTGGCATAAAGTAAGAACCTTAATAAAATTTTGTGTTTCTGACGAAAAAATCCATACCTTAGAAGCAGTAGAGTTGTTAAAGTAACTGTAAAATATACACTAAGTACATATGAAGGTAGTTAAAACCCTGGGCCAGTTCATTATTGAAAAACAAGCCGACTTCCCTTATGCCAAAGGCGAACTTTCGCGTTTATTGCGCGATATTGGCATTGCCGCCAAATTGGTGAACCGTGAGGTTAATAAGGCTGGTTTGGCAGACATTATAGGCGACGCGGGCAGCATTAATGTGCAGGGCGAGGGACAAAAACTATTGGACGTATATGCTAACGAACAATTTATCTCGGCATTAAAAAGCGGGGGCGAGTGTTGCACCGTGGTGTCTGAGGAAAACGACGAGTACATCTATATCGATCATGAAATATCTAAAAACGCCAAATATGTGGTGGCTATTGATCCTTTGGATGGCTCATCAAATATAGATGTGAACGTAGGGGTGGGTACTATATTCTCCATCTTCCGCCGCAAAAGCAAGGAGGGCGAAGCTACAATGGAAGATGTATTGCAAAAAGGTACCGAACAGGTTGCAGCCGGCTATGTTATTTATGGTTCGTCAACCATGCTTGTTTATACTACAGGTAAGGGGGTAAACGGCTTTACGCTTGATCCGTCGATAGGTGAGTTTTGTTTATCGCACCCTAATATGACTATCCCTAAAGATGGTGTCATCTATTCCATTAACGAAGGTTATTACGCTCACTTCCCTGATGGCGTAAAGAAATACATTAAGTTTTGCCAGGTTGAGGATGATAAAACGTATCGCCCATACACCTCGCGTTACACCGGATCTATGGTAGCCGACTTGCACCGTAATATGATCAAAGGCGGGATCTTTATTTACCCGATCACTGCCAAATCGCCAAAAGGTAAACTGCGTTTGGTTTACGAATGCAACCCCATGGCCTTTATTATTGAACAAGCCGGTGGCCGCGCCAGTGATGGTTATCAGCGCATATTAGAATTGGATGTAACCGAACTGCACCAACGCTCGGCCATCTTTATCGGCTCTGAACACATGGTAAAAAAGGCCGAGGAGATGATGGCTTGCTTCTCGCCGCAGGTAACCAAAACTAATTTTGAGGGAGTGGTATCGGTGCAGTAACCCCGGCAATAAACAAACCCGTCATCCTGAGCGATAGTGAAGGATCCCCGTTTAATATAGCGGATATGCAAAGTTTGGGATCCTTCGCTATCGCTCGGGATGACGTTTTTTTGTGGTGTTTTATAACAAATCCGTTCTCATACTTTCCGTTTCAAAAACGGCGTCTATCAGCAAATTCTTTTGTTTACCTGCCGCAACAGCTAACTGGTCGCAACGCTCGTTTTCGGGGTGACCGGCGTGTCCTTTTACCCATACAAAGCGTACCTGGTGTATGCGGCTTACCTCAATGTATCGCATCCACAGGTCGCGGTTCTTTTTACCGGCGAAGCCTTTTTTTACCCAACCCTGCAACCATTTCTTTTCAACGGAGTCGATCACATATTTCGAGTCGGAATAGATAATAACCTGCTGATTAGGATTCTTTAACGCTTCCAGTCCTTTTATTACCGCCAAAAGTTCCATGCGGTTATTGGTAGTTTTTCGGAAACCCTCGGACAATTCTTTATAATGCTGTCCGGAGCGGAGGATAGCACCGTAACCACCCGGACCGGGGTTACCACTCGACGCGCCATCAGTAAAAAGTTCGATCATAAGCCCCTTGCCCCCTAAAGGGGGAATAAAAATTGGATTTGAAATAACGCAAAGGTAATATTTCTAAGGTAACTACGCTTAGCAGGCTCCCCCTTTAGGGGGCTGGGGGGCTTATTCTTTTGATCTTCAACCGCAAAGAATTACCGATCACCACCACATCCGAAAAAGCCATGGTAAAAGCGCCAAACATCGGGCTCATAAAGCCCAGCGCCGCTACAGGAATAGCCACAATATTATATGCGAAGGCCCAGAACAAGTTTTGTTTGATGGTAAGCAGCGTATGTTTACTCACCTGCAAAAAGAATAGCAGCGAGTTCAGGTCGGTGTTGAGTAAAATTACCCGGGCAGATTGGATAGCGATATGACTGGCATCGTTCATGGATACGCCAACATCAGCTTTGGTAAGGGCCGGGGCATCGTTAATGCCATCGCCAATCATTACGGTTTTGCCTTTTTGTTTGTACACATCAACTATGGCCAGTTTTTCATCAGGCAGCTTTTCGGCATGGATCGATGTAATGCCCAGCGTTTGCGCCACATCGTTGCATCTGCTTGCTTTATCACCGCTGAGGAGCACGGGGGTGATGCCCATCTTTTTAAGACTGGCGATCAGGTTAGCGGCACCGGGCTTAATATCATCCTGGATAGCTATTTGCGCCAGTAGCTGCTGGTTTTTATACAGGGACAGGTTATAATTGCTATCGCCGCCATCTTTAGCCGCGCCAAGGAAGTAGTGATTACCCTGCACATCTTCTGCACGCATGCCCAGGCCTTTTTCTTCGGATACAGTTTTCAGGATCAGCTTTTCCTGTGGCTGCGCCTTTAATTGTTCAACCAGTGAGCGGGCAATGGGGTGATTAGAACGTGCTTCGATAGCTGCGATGATACCACGCGCGGATTCTACCGGAACATCGCCATAGGTCTTGATATCGCGCAGGGCGAACTTGCCGGTGGTAAGGGTACCGGTTTTGTCAAATATTACGTATTTGGTGTTGGCCACGGCTTCTATGGTATCGCCACCTTTTATCAGCACACCGTTTTTAGCAGCACGACCCAAACCAACCATTACCGCCGTCGGTGTAGCCAGGCCCATGGCGCAGGGGCAGGAGATCACCAGCACCGCGATGGCGTGCATCAGCGAGTTTTGCAGCCCGCCATTAAATACAAAGTAAGTAAGTAAAAAGGTTATTAAGGCGATCAGGATAACGGCCGGTACAAACACCGCAGCTACTTTATCGCCCAGTTTTTGGATAGGGGGCTTAGCGGCCTGCGCACGCTTCATCAGGTCGATGATCTGCGCCAGTACCGAGTTTGAACCTACTTTGGTAGCCATGATACGGATATTGCCCGATTGCAGGATGGTGCCGCCGATCACGCTGTCGTATTTTTGCTTTTCAACCGGTACGCTTTCGCCCGTTAGCATCGATTCATCAACCGAGGCACTGCCTTCCAAAATATCACCATCAACCGGTATTTTGTCGCCGGTGTTGACCAGTACAATATCGCCCGATTTGATCTCTTTGGCGTTAACCACTTCTATTTCACCGTTAACAATGCGGCGGGCTTCAACCTGCTGAAATTTTACCAGGTCTTTCACAGCTGATGTGGTTTGCGTTACCGAACGCTTCTCGAATAAATTGCCCAGCAGCACCAGCGTGATAATGGTGGCGCAGGTTTCGTAAAACTGGTATTGCCCGCCAAGATTTTGGATGGTACCAACCAGGCTGTAAATAAAGGCCGCTGTCGATCCGATAAAGATGAGTACATCCATATTGGGCACGCCGCTTTTTATAGAAGTAATAGCGCTTTTGCCAAAGTGCAGGCAGCCAACAATAAATACCGGCAGGCAAAGCGCTAACTGTACACTTGCGTGGTGCAGCCAATGCCAGGGCAAAACCATGTGCAGCAGGAGCGGGGCGGTGAAGATGGCGCAGAAGATAAATTTACTCTCCACTTTTTGATAGAACTTTTCCTGGTGGGCCGACAGGTCTTCGATCACGTGGTAGCCCAGGCCCTCGATATCTTTAATAATACCCGGCACCGCCGATGCATCGGCGGTAGAGAACTTTACTTCTTCGCCAGCGAAATCGACCAGGATATTTTGCAGTCCCTTCTTCTCCAGCATACGGTGTACCGAAATAGCGCAGTTATTGCAATGCATCCCGGTTACATTCAGCTCAACCAATTGTTCTGTCATGTCCCAAAGCTACCCAATAGTTTATAACGGTTCTAAATAATTGCGTAAGCTTTATGTAATATTAAAATGCATTTAGCATGATATTAGTTGATTAACGATTTTTGTAAAAAAGGATTTGACATTAAAACCCTTTTTTATACATTTGCACTCCCAACAAATACGGTAGGTATAGCTCAGTTGGTTAGAGCACCAGATTGTGGTTCTGGGGGTCGTGGGTTCGAGCCCCATTACTTACCCGAAAGCCCCTCATGAAAATGAGGGGCTTTTTTTGTTATAGTCTATTGAAGACAAATTATGATAACTCTGAATTTTTTAGAGAATTTTCAATAAGATGGATAATCATCTTTTCTTTTTTTGAATTTTTTTCTTTCTTCAAAACGGTGTAGGTGACTACAGCCATTATTTTTTCGTAACCAGCATTACTAATTAATCTCCATGAGACAAGGGTAATATTTTCACCACTATCTATAGAGTCTCTATAATTAGCTTTTGTCAAAAGATACCCATTTTGCGTGGTCATAAATTGTTGATTTCCAGTAAGCGCTTCTATGTTTTGTTCATTAGATGCTCCATCGGAGGGGATTACTTTAATAATGTTAAGGCGAAGTGTGCTTTGACAGCTGGGATCAAAACAAGCTTCCTGCTCGTCTTGTTCAAGCTCATATTCCCAATTTGCAGGAAGATCAATAAGCAAATTCTTGTATTGATGCTTAATAAGCATTATCGACTTCTTCTTGAATAAATTAAGCATATTCAAATATGATTTTTATCTAATGATATTTTTGAAAAACCGTCTATTTCAATCAATTCATCAATATAATGGTGCGGACTATGCTCCGTTGTCCATCCGTAAAGCCTCTTCGGAAACTAAGGCTTTTTTTGGTTAGTCCGTTAAAGATACTTTCTTCCTATAAGTGTGCATTTTTTTGTAACATTCCAAAAAGCAAACCCTGGTACTCCGGATGGTATCGACCAATATACTGTCTGCCGACTTTGAGTTGCTAAACCAAACTCGGCAAAATATCCGTCTGTCTTGATTCCTTTTTCCGCACACTCGATCCTCACCGTGATAGGAAAGGAACCAATGCTGCATCAACGCTGATATTTGATCAGGTGTTTTAAAAAATTTCTCCATGTGGATTTCAAAAGGGCTAATTGATTTTTTTAATCAATCCTTATTTGGTATGATTTTATTCTTTATAGCGTAAAACACTCGCAACCTCTTCTAAATCATCTGTGTTAAGTTCTTTAAGTTCCATTAAGCGTCTTAAATCAGATCCAATATTAGTTAAACCAATATGTGCAAAGCTGTCAGCTAAAGGTTTTATCTTAATCCCCGATTCTTTATTTATAAGATAATATAATTCCAATTCGTCAATCTCAACACTTAAATCTACTTTTCGACGTTTTAGAGGCGCTCTTAAATCGAGTTTATTTGAAGAATATAATGATAGGTCTACACCTCCAACTATATGAGGGGGCGTATTATCAATTTTTCGTTTTTGATACAATTCAAATTTTTCAGTGTTATTAAAGAGTTCAATCAACAATAACTTTCTATAAGACAATCTATTGGCAATGTTAATCAGGAAATTAGCATAAGCCCGATCGATGCTATCATCAAAATAAATATTAGCTATTAAATATCCGTAGTGTTTGATCTTTAGTTCTTCATGTTCTCTTTGAGCGAGTCTTAGGGCAGCCTCTAATATTTCCTCGGAAGCCGGCCTGTTACCGTTATCCATATTAAAAAAACTATCAAGTCTTGGCGTTTCTCCTGCATCTAATCTTTGTTTTATTTTGTTTAGTGCAAAAGAGAATGTTGCACCAATCCGCACTTCTTCTCGTCTTCCCAAAAACATATTCTTGAAGTCCCCACCTATCTTAGATATAGTTTCATTTATTAATGGTGTTATTGAAGCACCTATTACGGCTCCTCCAACACCAGCAAAATATGAGCCAATCAAGGCACCAGCTGTGCTACCTGTGATTTCACTACCTAATTTTACCCAATCGGTAATATCAGAATTGCTGATAGTCTTTTTTCCCATGAAGAAAAGTCAAAAATTTCCACAATAATCATCTTCATTCCCTCAATCAATCTTACAAACCTGCCCATTAACCATCCTTTGCTGCACCAATCCCGTAGTATTTTTCGGTTGTCGCAATAATTTGATATAACTCTCCAGCGAGTGCAGCGAAAACTCGGTCAGGTATTCCAGGCCTTTAAAGCGGGCGAAAACCTCGTTTTCCTTATCCAGTTCGCCTTCTTTGCAAATGCGGTAAAACTTGCCGTAATGGCTGGTTTCGTTGCGGCCGGCGCGGGTTACATAGTCTTTGTAGTTCACAATATCGTATACCTTATTGCCGAAGCGTTCCTTCAGGCCCTGGCTTTGATCAATAGCTACTGCCAGTGGCGGGGCGAAGTGGTAAGCCCCTGCAAAGCGAAAATGCCCGGCAATAACGGGGATCAACAATTGCGATATGCCCGCGCCCATAGAGTGCCCGGTTAAATACACCGGCACCTGCGCGTGCAGCACTCCCGGATGGGTAACGGCTGCAACCTCGCTGATAGCATCCAGCAACTGGCATTCCTCTACCAGGCGCATGGCGGCCTTGCGGAAGCCGGCATGACCGGCTGGCAGGGCTTTCAGGCGCTCGTCCATTTGGTCGGTATTTACATAGTTGGATATTTTAAGGTCTGTAAGCCAGTCGAGCAGTTGTTTGGGTTGTGTACCCCTGATGGCTACGATAACGCCCTCATGCATTCCCCAAACAATGGCCTGGGTGCCGCTTTTCCTGTCCTGCAAAAAGCGGCAGGCCAGCTTAGCCGATGGATAGGTACGGTCAACCAGGTCGAACACATCCTTAACCGACCAGCCGTCTTCGTACGACAGATCGGACAGGTAGGCCATATACATCGCGGTCTCCTGCTCATACCGGTTCATATCCGGGTGAAATCCGGTAGGGGCAAGCGGCCCGACATAGCGCTGCTGCGCGAACCCCGTTACAGTTAATAGCAGAAAAATAAGGATGAGGCGTAACTGTTTTTGCATAAGTATTTCAAAGGCTAAGATAGCCAAAAACGCTTACACCCCAGCATTTGCCTGCTGAAAATAAAACACAATACCTGCTATTACCATCAGTACAAACAGGATAGCCAGCGTTATTTTTATCCAGCTTAAAGGCCGCTGACCGATCACTTCGCCTGTGCTGGCGTTGATGGTGAACTGGTAAACCTTGTTGTTATAATTGTAGGCGCTCACCCAAACCGGCAGTACCAAATATTTAAGGGCTTTGTTATTATAGACGGTATCGGTATGGTCTATCCGCTGCTCATCGCCACCTATACCATCTTTTATTTTTGACCTGATAGGGCCAGCCATATATTCAGTTGCCGAAATAAAACCCTGCTTAGGGTCTACCTGGTAGGTTTCTGATCGGAAACCGCTCATATAGCGTTCATCAAACGGCACCAGCATCTCCAGTTTCCATGGTTCCAGTTTGGTCAGTGTTTCCGCTTTTAACGATTGGCTTGCCGGCACCATCACATCCCTGAAATCGGCATAAACCGTCCCCGATGCGTACGACCAGCTTGTATGCCGCACCCGACGGGTCTTGGTTTCCGTTCTGCCGTTGACGGTTTCGGTATAAGTTTCTTCGGTATAGTAATAATCGCCGCGTTCGCCGGTGTAATCGGTTATGGTGTCGGTATCATAAGTCCAATGCGGCAGGTAAACGCCGGTTAGTATGGAAGTGCTGCCGTTCACCTTTTTTTCAAGGTCGTTGGGCGACCACCACAAATTGCTGATCCATTTATTAAAAAACTGGATCCCCTGCTGTTTGGTTACTTCAAAAGGCAGCACATAATGCGGCTGCACATATTGCTGTCCGCCTGTCATGTTCAACACAAGGGGCGCTGTACAAAACGGGCATTTATCCGAACTGACGTATTGATCTAAAAGCGTTTGCGAACCGCAATTGGTACAATCAACAACTTTTAAATTATTGCCTTGCTTTTCGGTATCAATACCGGCAACAAACTCATCAAAATCGTAAGATGTGATTTCCCGGCTGTCATTGCCGCTTTGTATCGCGTTGCTTTGGCCGCAATAATCGCACTTTAAGCTGTGCGTGCCCGGTTCAAAATGAAGCAGCGCACCGCAGCCGCCACAATTTAACGATCGGTTGATATCAGCCAGGTTGGTCTTTCCGTCCATATATATTTATCAAGAAGGATTAAGACAATGGCGGCGGCTCGTTATTAAAGGCATCGGCCAGATCGGCAACGGTTCCGGCGGCGGCCCATTCGGCCATGCCTTTTTTCCATACCAGGGTTTGGCGGGTGATCACCTTATTGCTGATCATCGCGTTGATCTCGTTCAAACTATGTGGCCCGTCCGATTTACCATCCTTAGCAAAATGGAACTGCACACTGGGCAGCTGCGGCGGTGTATCCGGGTTTGAAGCATTAGGGTCAAAGCGGTTCTGTTGAAAAACATTGCCTACCTGTCCCATCATAGCCGCGCCTACGCCAAGGCCCATACCAGCCATGCCAAGGTTACCACCAACGGTATTCTCTGCCGATTTTTCGATGGCGTTGGCGGCCTGGTATTGCGCGTATGCGCCAAGATTACCGATGATCCCCATTTCGCTGCGCTTATCAAGCACCTGCTCAACTTCGGGTGGCAGCGAGATGTTTTCTACCAGTAATTTGGTAAGATCAAGGCCCAGTTCGGCAAAATCAGGCTTTACGGTTTCGGTGATCATGCTGCCTACCTCGTTATAATTGGCAGCCAGGTCTAATATACCGATCTTCGATTGCGCCATGGCGTCCATCCCCCGGGATATTACCGTGTTGCGCAACTGCTCGTTAATATCCTCAACTATAAAATCGGGGTTGGTGGCCGATACTTGTGTAACAAACACTTTGGGATCCTGTACCTTAAAGTTAAACGATCCGAACGCGCGCAGCCTCACCGGGCCAAACTCGGCATCCCTTATCATTACCGGGTTTTTGGTGCCCCATTTCTGATTGGTGAACTGGCGGGTACTTACAAAGTAAACATCCGTTTTAAAGGGGCTGTTGAAGCCATACTTCCAACTCATCAGGGTGGTTAGGATGGGCATGTTTTCGGTGCGCAGTTCATGGGTGCCGGGCATAAAAATGTCGGCAATTTGTCCCTGGTTCATAAAAACAGCCGCCTGCGATTCGCGGACGATCAGTTTGGCGCCCATTTTAATGGCATTATCCTGGCGCGGAAATTTCCACACCAATGTATTTTGGGTATTATCAACCCACTCAATTATATCTAATAACTCGTTGCGTAAACTATCAAAAAGGCCCATATACTGTTATAAGGTTAAATCATGACTAAGATGTAAAAAAATAGTCAATAACAATTACGCCGGCCAATGATTATTTCACCGGGCCGGTATTGTAGTAGTGAGCGGCCTGTTTACTTTAAAGCGTCGAAGCTATATTTAGCTGTGCTCCAAAATTCATCGAGGGCGATAATACGGGGTTTAAAAAAGCTGATGAGCCGGGGCCAGTCCTCCCGGTTAAAAATGCTGGCGTTGGGTAGTTCGCTATAAATGCGGCTGATGGTTTTGCCCTCCATATCGGTATGGTGCAGTTGCCATTGCCATTCTTCGTTAAGATAGCTGTGCAGCATGGTTTTCAGTTCGGCAAACTGCTCGTAAAACAACTCCTGTATACCGGTATCATAGTGGGTTATCTCAATGCCGATGCGGGCCAGCCGGTTCTCGGCTTCCATACGGAAGTACACGTATTTAATACCCGTTTTATAGTTTATCCAATTCACCTTTTCGCCATCGGCCGATAGGATGGGCCGGAGGTATTGCCCGAAGGTAGTCCAGAACTCTTGTCGTATTTGTGAAGCTTCCGCTTTTGAAAACATGTGCAATAATAAATATTAACAACTAAATTAGCCCTAACATTCAGACTTAGGAAGTTTCCAAAACTGCGTAAGTTTCACCAAACCTGATATTAATGAAAAAACACTTATCGTTTATTTTAGTTCTTGCCCTGTACACCAGCGCTTTTTGCCAGGCCCCGCCCAAGCCTTATGGTCCCTTACCAAGCCAGCGCCAGTTAAACTGGCAGGAAACCGGTATGTATTGCCTCATTCACTTCGGCCCCGATACTTTTACTGATAAGGAGTGGGGTTATGGAGATGAAGACCCGGCCATATTTAACCCAACGCAGTTTAACGCTATGCAAATTGTAGGCGCCGCAAAAAAGGGAGGCTTTAAGGGGATCATTGTTGTAGCAAAGCACCACGATGGCTTTTGCCTGTGGCCAACCAAAACCACCGAACACAACATCAGCAAAAGCCCGTATAAAAATGGCAAAGGTGATATCCTGCGCGAATACCGCCAGGCCTGCGATAAGCTGGGCATGAAGATGGGCGTATACTGCTCGCCTTGGGACAGGAACAGTGCCCTATACGGCAAACCCGAATACGTAACCGATGTTTACCGCAAGCAATTGCGGGAATTGTATACCAATTATGGCCCGCTGTTTATTGTATGGCACGATGGCGCCAACGGTGGCGATGGCTATTACGGCGGCGCTAAGGAAGTGCGTAAAATAGACCGCTCTACTTATTACGGTTGGGATGATACCTGGGGCATTGCCCGCAAGCTACAACCCGGCGCGGTAATTTTTGGCGATGTTGGCCCTGATGTGCGCTGGGTGGGTAACGAAAGCGGATATGCTGGCCAAACCTATTGGGCAACTTATACGCCGCACGCTCCCGAAGCCGGCAAAGCCCCCGGCAATGGTTTTGTGCTGGATAAGGAGGGTATAGAAGGTCATCGCGATGGTAAATACTGGATGCCTGCCGAATGCGACGTGCCGTTGCGTCCGGGATGGTTCTATCATCAAAAGGAAGATGGCAAGACAAAAACGCCCGACCAGTTGATGGACCTGTATTATAAAAGCGTGGGCAGGGGCGCCTGTCTTGACCTGGGTTTAGCACCTGATAAGCGTGGCCTGATCACTACCGAAGATGAAAACGCGCTGATGGGTTTAGGCGCCAACCTGCGGATGACCTTTAAAACTAACCTTGCAAAAGGGGCTACGTTTTCGGCCAGCAATGTGCGCGGCGGTAACAGGCTTAAATTTGGCCCCGCACATTTAACGGATAACGACCGTTACAGCTATTGGGCTACCGATGATGGCGTACTGACACCCGAATTGATCATCGACCTGCATCAAGCTAAAACATTTGACGTGATACAATTGCGCGAGAATATCAAATTAGGTCAGCGGATTGATGGTGTTGCCATTGATATAATGGTAGGTAAAGAATGGCAGGAAATAGCCACGGCCACCAGTATTGGCGCAAACAAACTGATACGGCTGGATAAACCTGTTAAAGCACGTAAGATAAGATTGCGTGTAACCAACGCTGCCGCCTGCGTAGCCCTGAGCGATTTTGGCTTGTATAATGAACTAAGGTTTCCACCGCCGGTTAAAATGGAAGATTAATGATACGGATTAAAACCTTAACCTGTGTATTGCCCGGCATAATAAGCATCGGCGCATTTGCACAGAACAAACCTTTGTACGACACCTTGCAAAAGCCGCAGCTGATCTCTAAACAGTTCAGCTTTACCGAAGGGCCCGCGCCGGACAAAAAGGGGAATATCTTTTTTACCGATCAGCCTAATAACAAGATCTGGAAGTACGATACCGATGGCAAACTATCCATATTTATGGAGAAGGCCGGTCGCAGTAACGGGATGTATTTTGATAAAAAGGGTAACCTGATCAGTTGCGCCGATGAAGAGGATCAGCTATGGTTGATTGATAAGGATGCCAAGGTTACGGTATTGGTAAAAGACCTGGGCGGGCACCTCCTTAACGGCCCTAACGATGTTTGGGTGAACAACAAAACCGGGGGCATGTACTTCACCGATCCCTATTACCAGCGCGATTACTGGACACGCAAAAAAAGCGACCTGGACGGCCAGAAGGTTTATTATCTGCCCAAAGATGGCGCGCCAATAGCAGTTGAAGATCAGCTGAAGAAACCCAACGGAATAGTGGGCACACCCGATGGTAAAACGCTCTACGTAGCCGATATACAGGCCAACAAGATCTACAAATACAGTATTGCCGATGATGGTAGCCTGAAGGATAAACAAGTTCTCATCAACCAGGGATCGGACGGGATGACGCTGGATGAACAGGGTAACCTGTACCTGTGCGGCCGGGGAGTTACCATTTACGACCCTACCGGCAGGAAGCTGGCCCATATCGATATCCCCGAACCATGGACGGCCAATATTTGCTTCGGCGGTAAGGATAGGAAATTGCTGTTTATCACGGCGTCGACGGCTATTTATACTTTAAGGATGAATGTGAAAGGGGTGGAGTAATACACCCCTTCTAACCTCTTCTTCGGGGGAGGGACAGAGAAGTTATATTGCAAGTCAAACGTTCACGCTTGAACGGATGTTAGAAAAAAAATGAACAAAAAACCGCGTTTTTTGAACAAAAATTGAACACGCAACACATTGATTTTTAGTTAAGTATATGCATTTGTTCAAAATTTCAATTTTTCTCCTCGGCTGTGGTTTTTATGGGTACTGACAAACTTCCGCCACCACTTATTATGTTTATTGTCAGTACGTTCCCACTCGCCACGTCGAAATAAAAAGGGATGGCGTTAAGCCATCCCTTTTTATCTTTCGGACTTTTCCGTCTTTCGGACTTTCGGACTATTTTGCATTCTTCACATACTTCTCCATCCAGGTGTACTGCTCCCATAGCTTATGCAGCAGGTTTTCCTTGCCGCGGTAACCGTGGGCCTCGTAAGGTAGATAAACAAACCTTACCGTACCGCCCAAGCCTTTAATTGCCGCAAATAAGCGCTCGCTGTTGATTGGGAAGGTACCGGGATTATCATCGGCCTCACCGTGGATCAGCAGGATAGGGGTTTTGATCTTATCCGCGAAGCTGAACGGGCTCATATCGTAATATAACTTAGGGTCCTGCCAATAGGTGCGCTCCTCATTCTGGAAGCCGAAGGGGGTAAGGGTACGATTATAGGCACCGCTTTCGGCTAAACCGGCTTTAAACAGGTTGGTATGCGCCAAAAGGTTGGCCGTCATAAACGCGCCGTAGCTGTGGCCGCCAACGGCAATGCGGTTACGGTCGCCTACGCCCATGTCGGCCAGTTTGTTAATGGCGGCTTCTGCGTTCAGTTGTAATTGCTCAACAAAGTTATCGTTAGGTTTTTTACCTTCTTTGGCAACGATGGGCATTTCGGCATTGTTTAAAATGGCATAGCCTTGCGTTACAAAAAATATCGGGCTGCCGCCGCCAATCAGCGTAAAACGGTCTTTAGAACCACGCACCTGCGCCGCGTCATCAGCCGAGTTGTATTCGGCAGGATAGGCCCAGATCAGCACCGGCAATGGACCGTCCTTTTCTTTGCTATAGCCTTTCGGCAGGTACAGGTCGCCGGTCAGGTCAACGCCATCGGCGCGTTTGTAATGGATCTTCTCCTTGCTAACGCCTTCCAGTTGCGGGTATGGATTGGTGAAATGCGTAACCGGCACATCGGCCATGCGCAATACTAAATTTTTGATATAGTAGTTAGGCACTTCCGTTTGCGATTCGCGACGGGTCAGCAACACCAGCTTATCCGCATCTATCACATCTACTACCGATTCATAATGCCCCGGTTCGCAACGCCAGATGATCTCGTTCTTCTTGCTGTTCAGGTCAAACTTGGCCAGGAAGGGCAGGTCGCCATTTTTAGATGCACCGGTTGGGTTGTTCATCAGTATTTTGGTGCCGTTATCGGTGGTTTGTATCACATCGCGGCCATATTTATTGCGCGACATTACCGGGGTTCCGGGATTGTTGTAGGCATCGGTTTGGCTGCGTTCATACAGTGTTTCCAGCTTACCTGTCGATGTATTAAAGGTTGATACGCGGTTGATCTGCTTCGAACGCATGCCCTGGTTAACCAAAGCCAGTTTATCATTACCCCAGGTGATCCCGCGGAAGCGGTATTCGGTTTTAAACAACTCCTTTGGCTCACCTTTAAAAGGGGAGTTCAGTTCGTACACCACATCATGATAATCCACCTTCTTTTTGATCAGGCCGCTGTCCAACGGATGTGCCCAGGTGATAGTTGCAGGTTCATCGTCGCGCCAGTCGAAAGAGCGGGGGATATTCTGCGTATTATCATAGCCCGATGGCGTAGCCTCGCTTGATGGCAGCTGGGCCAGTTGCTTATAAACCTTACCCGTCATATCGGTAATGTAAACGGTAGAAGGGAAGCCGCCCGCGGTCACCAGGTACGAGAACGGCTTATTGATCGTCCGCACCAGCATAAACTGCTTATCGGGCGATAGCTGTACGCTACTGTAAATGGCTGGCTTACCTATTGGTGTTTCTACACCACCTTTGTTTTTTACCAGTTGCGATGTGCCGTAAAAGGCGAATAGCTGCTCATCGTAAGGGTTTTTGATCAGATCTTCGTAAGTGGCGCTTGGCGATGCTTTGCCTAAGCTTTGCTGTACGGTTGGCCCTTTTGGCGCGGCGGGTGCCTGCGGTGCCATACTTGCCGGTTTGCTAATGACGCGGTAAAGCAGTGTGTTGTTATCTGCCCAAACAATGCCGCTGTTCAGCACCACGTTAAGCGGATGCTTGTTCACCTTCATGGCTTTTTTGGTAGCGATATCGATCACATACAGATCGACAGTCTTAGCATTTACCTGTGTAAAGGCAATTTTATGCTCATCCGGACTGCGGCTGAAGGTACCCGCTAATAATGGCGACGGCAAGCCGGTGATCGGGAAGGTTTTGCCGGTCTTGATATTCTGCAGGGTGAAGTTGTTCACAAAGCTCTGCCTGCTTAACGAGAAATTGGCCGGGTTGATACGCATACCGGCAATGCGTAGTTCAGGCCGCGCCAGTTCTTCAACCGATGGGTAAGTGTTACGCTCGCTCAGTAACATCCATTCGGCTTTAGAATCGATACTTACCGATGGCGTTGGTTTGGCCAGTAGCAGATCGGCCATGGCCTTTGGCGGCATTTGGTAGCTAACGGCATCCTGCGCGTAAGCCCCGGCTGTGCCTAAAAACAGCAGCAGAGAAAGTAAAGGTCTCTTCATTTGGTTTTGTAAATTGGTTTTTTGATGGTTTTGGGTTTTTCTACTTCATATTCCTCGTACGATTCCAGGTCGTCCCAGGTGGTTTTTCCGTAATAATGCAGCATTGTCCACGCAATGGCGGCAACTGGTATAATACTTAGCCAAACCGCTGTTTCCCACTTCACAATAAAAAAATGCCCGAAGCCTAAGATACCAACTAATCCCAGCGTTACCAAACTGGATATGGCCCTGCCGCCGCCTTGTTTGTTCATCACCGGTTTGGAGAATGGCAGGCCCTTTACAGCAAACAAGGCCATCAGTATGCCATATATCACACAGATAAAAAACGAGAGAATGATATCGTTAATAACCTGCGGCCCCCACACGATGGACATGCCTATGCCTAAAATGATAACAAAAGGCAAAAAGTAGAGCGTAACCACCGCCTTATACATACCCGAGAGGATCTTACCCGGCTGCCCGATAGGTAAAGCGTAATACACCCAGGCCGATTTATACTTCTCTGATTGGGTGATATACGTTAATATGGTTGAAAGTACAATAGTGCTTAGGTAAACCAAAAAAACATAACTGGCGCCACCCTGCACTTTGGCCATCTTTTGCCCCATGGTCATGCCCTTGCCGGTGCTTAGCGTAAAATACAGGAACATGATCGGTACAAAACCGAATGATGGATAGGCTTTCATTTTAAACTCCCGTGTACGGGCAGCCAGTTTCCAGCTGATGCGGAAGCCGGCATTTTCCACCGGGTCGGGGGCTACAATGTTGGCTATCTTATCGCGAAAATCTTCTTTGTATTCCTTTTTAACTTTCACAGCAGTTTCCACACTTTCGGACGTAGACAACGCCGCAAGTTTACGGTTAAAGCCCGGGGCCAGCACTTTTACTACAAACCACAAGCCAATGATAGGTGTAACCAGTCCCAGCACCGCCAAAGCCGCTATAACTACGGTTATTTGCGATGCGTGTATTACCGCACCGTTTAAGGCCGCTATCCAAACCGGTGGCAAAATATAGGCCCACCAATGGCTCAGCAGATCCATACCGCGCAGTACCTTAAAATCTATCAGCTTTGGTAGCAGATAGTAAACCGCGAAAATGAGTGTAGAAAAAGCGATCTGGAAATAGCTGATGATATCCTTAAAGCGCTGTGGGTTAACGCTGCGCATCATGGCTAAATAAATCAGGTTAACAATAAGGATGCTCAGGAAGGTGGCTTCCAATATCTCTATCAGCATCAGCAGCGACGAGAATACGTTTTTATCGGCAATCCCAGCCATAATAATACCGGGTAAGCCCTGCACCAGTGCCAGGCGCAATACATATATGGTAATATGCAGGATGCGCGATACGGCGATGGTACGGTCGTTAACCGGGCGGGGGAGCAAGATGTACTGATCGCGGGTATCTATCAGCACCGTGGTGAAATCGGTTACCAGTGTAAAGCACATCAGCACCATAAATATGGTGAAGTAAAACGTGTGCCCCGCCAATGGCATGTTGGTGAAAAACAAAAGCAGACCGATGAAAAAACCCATTAGCATGGTAATGAACATCAGCATCCAGGGGTTGCCCACATTGCCGCTGCTTGCACGCCTTTTGGCAAACAGGGTACGCGGACGGCGGTTATCCATCATTAGCTTAACGCGCAAAATTTCGTGCAGTTGGCCGGTGTCTACACCCGCCTTGCTCAGCACAGGGTCAAATGACCGCAGTAAACGGAGAAATAGCTTATCCATTTTTTAGTCAAATGAGTTAATGATGGCGTCAGCTTCGGTGCCTGTTATTTCGCGGCCGGTCAGTTTGGCAAATATCTGTTCCAGCGTATCGGCATGATCCTGCTTCAACGATTCGAAGCTGCCATCGGCAATGATCTCGCCTTTGTTAATGAGCAAGATCCTGTCGGATACCTTTTCCACCACATCCATCACATGGCTGCAATAGAAGATGGTTTTGCCCTCCTGCTTCAGTTTAACGATCAGTTCCTTGATCATGATCACCGCGTTGGCATCCAAACCCGATAGTGGTTCATCCAGTACAATAATTTTAGGGTTATGGATAATGCCCGATATCAGCAGCACCTTTTGCTTCATACCTTTACTGAAAGTATCCATGCGCGAGTCGATATTATCGCCAAGACCAAAAGCCGTCAGCAGTTTTTTAGCCCGATCGTGTAATACCGCCTCTTCCATGTTATACAACTTGCCGATAAAGTCAAGGTATTCCATGGGCGTCAATACATCGTATATCTCGGCATTCTCGGGTACGTAGCCGATCAGTTTTTTTATCTCCAGCGGATCCTGGCTCATGTTGATGCCATCTACAATTACCTCACCGTTAAAATCGGGGATAAGCCCGGTGAGGATCTTTACCGTGGTTGATTTACCGGCGCCATTCGGGCCGATATAGCCAATTACCTGGCCGGGGAAAATATCTAATGTTAAATTTTTTAGTACCAGTTTAGAACCGTACGATTTAGACAGGTTCCTGATCTGGATCAATGGTTGGTCATTCATAAATATGGGGTCGGTATTTTGTTGTTCAAGATAGTTAATTAAGATTGGTTGCGGGCAATTTAACTATAAAGGGCACAAAGATTTTGCACAAAGGGCACGCTAAGGCCCGTAATCCGGGTGTTCAGTCTTTTACATAGTAGAAGTAGTTTACAAAGACGTTTTTATTAAAACATCAACTTAGTGGCCTTTGTCGCCGTGGAACCTTAAAATAGTTAAGCAAATCTCTGTGTACTTTGTGAAAGATCTTTGTGCCCTTTGTGGTTAAATCACCAATTAGCACGCGCAACATAAAGTACTTGTTTACGAAAGTTTAGATACCCCTGTTACTAAATAGTTACAGGAAATATCATGCAAAACCACCCCAAATGAAATTGTCATGAAAAAAACATAATTTTATTCATAAACAATTAAACCAAAAGGCGGGAGTTGCGTCTTACCCAATATATACACCCTGCTATTTAACTGGAACTTATTATGAAAAGCCCCTTAAAATATCTGTCCATGTTGGTGCTGATGCTGTGCGGCGTTGCCGTGCTGTCATCATTTTTGGCTGTGCGCAGCGCCGCCGTCAACAAAACAAAATTTACCTTTCCCTATAAGCAATATGGCCTGACCGAGCGACAAGCCGCCGCGCATTTGCTCAGTCGTTTTACTTACGGGCCTACTCCCGGCGAAATTGACGCGGTAGTAAAAATGGGCCTCGAAAACTGGTTCCAACAGCAGTTGGACGGCAATATGCCCGATGATTCATTAAATACTTTATTAGACCAATATCCTGATCTGAAACTAACCAACGCGCAGATTGCCGATATCTATCCGCGTGGCGGCGCTGCTTTGCGTATGGCCATCAGGGATGGGGTGATAGATAAGGATTCGGCAAAGGCCGACCGAAAGGAATACCGCGATGCCCTTGCAGCCTACATGCAAAAGAAGGGCCTTAAGCCTGCACAGGAATTATTCCGCCAGTTTTATAACCAAAAGATCTTACGTGCAGCTTACAGTAACAACCAGTTGCGCGAAGTGCTGACCGATTTCTGGTTCAACCATTTTAACGTATCAACCACCAAAAACGATTGTGCCGAATTTATCCCCGATTACGAGCGCGATGTGATCCGTCCGAACGTAACCGGTAAATTTGGCGACTTGTTGCTGGCCACTGCTAAATCGCCGGCTATGCTTTACTACCTGGATAACTTCAGCAGTTCGGGCACTAACGCCAACCAGGACAGGAACCCGCAGTTTCAGCGCCGGTTAGAAATGATGCAAAAGCAAATGGCCGATAACCCGCAAATGGCTGCCGCTGTTGAAAAGCTGCAAAAAGGCCGTAAAAACCAGGGACTGAACGAGAACTATGCCCGCGAGGTGATGGAGTTGCACACACTTGGTGTTGATGGTGGCTACACCCAACAGGATGTTACCCAGGCCGCGAAAGTACTGACCGGCTGGACAGTATACCCAATGGGCCAGTACATGGGCGGTGGCGCCGGCGGTGGCATGATGCAGCAACTGGTAAAAATGGGTGGCGAAGAGCGCATGAAAGAACGTGGCTTTATACACGATGGCGACTTCCTGTTTACACCAAACCGCCACGATACCGGCAGCAAAACTGTGTTAGGTCGTAAATTTGGTAACGAGGGTTACCAGGAGGGTGTCGATCTGCTGGATATGCTGGCACATCATAATTCAACCTCGAAATTCATTACCAAAAAAATAGCGGTACGCTTTGTAAACGATACTCCGCCGCAAACTTTGCTGGATAAGATGGCCAAAACCTTTAAAGATAAGGACGGCGATATCCGCGAGGTGATGATCACCATGGCCACCGCGCCCGAATTTTGGAACCCATCGGCTGTGCGCGAAAAAACAAAATCACCTTTCGAACTGGTGGTGAGTTCGGTACGCAGTTTAGATGCGAAGATCTATCAGCCATTTCAACTATATAGCTGGGCTAATAAAATGGGGCAGAAGATGTATGCCTACCAGGCGCCGACCGGTTTCCCCGACAGGGGCCAATACTGGATCAATACCGGCGCTTTGCTTAACCGTATGAATTTCGGTTTGGCTTTGGCATCAGGCCGTATCCCGGGTGTTCGGATAGATCTTGCCGCGCTGAATAACCATCACGAACCGGAAAGCCCCGAAGCTGCCCTGCGCATCTATAGCAAACTGGTAATGCCCGAACGCAATATCGACGCGACCATCAAGCAGCTTACCCCAATGCTAAGCGACCCTAACCTGGTACAAAAGGTAAGCGATGCTGCCGACAAGGCCGCGCCGAAACAACCCGATATGAGCAGCGGCGGCAATATGCAGGATATGATGATGGCCAATGCCGGCGACCCGCAGGGCAAAGGCGGCAAAAAGAATTTTGGCAAAAAGAACGGCTACCAGGCGCAGATGACGGCGCAGGGCAATAACTCCATGCTATCGCAGGTGGTTGGTATTATAGTTGGTTCGCCCGAGTTTCAAAGAAGATAGTTACCCCATTAAAATAACAAGATCATGGTATCAAGAAGAGGATTTTTAAGATCAGGCGGCCTGGCCCTGTTAGGGGTTGGCCTTATGGGCGGCATACCCGCCTTCTTAGCCGAAGCGGCAGCGAGCGACAAGATATTTCGCCCTTACAAAAAGAAGAAGATCATGGTATGCATCTTCCAGCGTGGGGCAATGGATGGCCTGATGGCCGTAACACCATTTACCGACGAGAACCTGAAGGCTGCAAGGCCAACATTGTTCTTATCGGCAGCAAAGGGTGGCAATACCAAGCCATTGATCGACCTGGATGGCCGGTTTGGGCTGCACCCATCGATGAGCGCGTTTGAGCCTTTGTTCAAGGATAAAAGACTGGCAATTGTACATGGCATCGGTTCGCCAAATAACACCCGCTCGCATTTCGACGCGCAGGATTATATGGAAGCCGGCACACCATTTAATAAAGGCACCAGCAGCGGCTGGCTCAACAGAGCAGTGGGCCTGTTAGGCCATGATGCGGCTACGCCATTTCAAGCGGTTAGTTTAACCTCATCGCTGCCACGTTCGTTTTATGGTGATAATCCATCGGTAGCCATCAGCAGCCTGCAGGATTTTGCCATCCAGATGCGTGGTAACCCGGTGGGGGCAAATATGGCTGCTAAAAGTTTTGAAGATCTGTACTCGCAAACCGCTACCGGCCTGTTAAAGGAAACCGGTAAGGAAAGCTTCGACGCGGTGAAGATGCTGCAAAAAACCGATGTACGTAACTATCAGCCGGCTAATGGCGCTGTTTATCCAAATACAGCATTAGGTACCGCGCTGAAGCAAATAGCCCAGCTGATAAAAATGGATGTGGGCCTGGAAGTTGCCTTTACCGAATCGGGCGGCTGGGACACCCACTTTAACCAGGGGAGCGATAACGGCATATTTGCCCGCAACGTAAACGATCTGAGCAATTGCATTGTAGCATTCTGGAATGATATTGGCGCTTACCAGGATGATGTTACCCTAATGACCATGACCGAGTTTGGCCGTACCGTACACCAAAACGGCACCGGCGGTACTGACCATGGCCGCGCATCGTGCAACTTTATTTTAGGCGGCGATGTAAATGGCGGCATAGTTCACGGCGATATCAAACCATTATCAGTAAATAACCTGGAAGATGGCCGCGATCTGGCCGTAACTACCGACTTCCGCAGCGTGTTTAGTGAAGTTGCAGACCGGCATTTGGGTATCAGCAACGATAAGGTGTTATTTCCAGACTGGACTGGTAAGCGAATCGGTGTAATGAGATCCTAAGAAACGCTAAGAAAAACATATCCTATACCTATCACCACACGCCATTCTTTGTGCAAACAGGGAATGGCGTGCTTTTTTAAGCCTATGCCGAGTGTTCCCTCAGTATTTCCCGGTAACGGTTTAGTATGGCCGATTTTGAAATGAAGCCTACAAATTTATCATCATCTACAACCGGCAGGTTCCAGGTAGCAGTCTCATCGAACTTTTTAATAATGTCGGGCATATCATCGGCAATATCAACCAGGGCTTGGGGAGTGGTCATTACAGTGCTTACATTAAGGTGCTGATATTGTTCTTTATTGAACATCACAGGCCTGATATCCTCAAGCATCACAATACCGGTAAGATGCTGGTCAGCGTCAACTACTGCTATAAAATTACGCTTACCAACACGCACCAGTTCAATTAATTGCGTAAAAGATGCCGATTGGTTTATCTGTTGTACATCCCTGTCTATCAAATCGTTTGTTTGCAAAAGCGATAGCAGGTTGCGGTCATGTTCGCGGGTAAAGATCTCGCCATCCTCGGCCAGTGCTTTAAGGTCTAAAGAGATGGGAGAGAAGCGCTTGCCGAGCAGGTAGGACATTACCGAAACGATCATCAACGGGATAAATAAATCGTACCCGGAACTTGATTCTGCTATCAGGAAGATAGCGGTCAGTGGTGAATACATCACGCCGCTCATTACCCCGGCCATACCCACCAAAACCATATTGGTGACAGGTACATTACCAAAACCCAATTGTGTACAAACAAAAGCCAGGAAGTAACCAAGGGCGCCACCCGCAAATAGCGAAGGGGCAAAGTTACCGCCGGTACCGCCGCTATTTAGCGTAATGGAGGTAGCAAAAGCCTTTAACAGGCAAATAAACCCTAAAAAAATCAATACAAACCAGGTGTGGTAATCAAAATACTTCAAGAAACTTAGTGCTATGATATTTTGAATGCGTCCGTTGGCCAAATCTTTCACCGTTTGATAGCCCTCGCCAAAAAGTGGCGGGAAGAGTACACAAAGTAAGGAAAGCATTAAACCACCAATTATTGCTTTTTGCAGTGCGCCAATTTTTAATGATTTAAATTTATGTTCAACCCAGTGCGATATCAATACAAAATAACGGGCATATAAACCCGCTAAAAAGCCTAATAACAGGTAATACGGGATGTTTTTATAATCAAAGGCATGGCGAGACCGGAACTGGAATAATATTTCCTCGTTCAATATCATGCGCGATACTAAACTACCGCAAACTGCCGCTACTACCAGGGGAATAAAATCGGTAAACACAACACCGGTCAGCAGTATCTCAAAGGCAAACATCATACCGGCTATCGGCGCGTTAAATGCCGATGCTATGCCCGCTGTGGCCCCGGCGGCAAGCAAAAGTGTACGGTCTTTATAATCTAAATTATAAGTTTTGGCAAAGGTAGATCCAATGGCCGACCCTGTTACGGCTATGGGGCTTTCCAATCCGGCCGAGCCACCTAACCCTACAGTTATTGCGCTTTGCACAATTTGCGAATACATTTTTACCGGTGCTACCACGCTTGAATTTTGTGCTATATCGTGTAAAATAGCTGGTATACCCTTTCGATCTCCGGCTTTATTCTTAAAAAACACTATTCCAATTACCGTACTTAAAGTGATGCCCAATAAAGGAAACACGATATAAAAAACGATCTGCTGTTCGAACCTGAACTTGTTGGTTATTAGATAATGGATATAATGCACCAGCATTTTTAATATCACCCCGGCAAGGCCCGCTGTAACACCAACTAAAATACCTGATAAAATAAGGAATTGTGTACGATTAAGATATTTACTTAACCAAAGCAGCGCTATTTCATAGCCGCGTACTTTACGCAAACTTTTAGCCTTAAAGTCCTTTTGAAATTTATAAAAGCTGTGAAACCGTTTTAATTTTCTGTAATCGTTCAACCTTTTGTGTTTGTGCCAAAATTAACTATAAAGTATGTGATATTACAACATAGTTAATTCGAATCTTCCCGCATGCTTTCCAAAACTTTCGCCAGAATGCCGAAAGTGAGGTTCCCCCGGCCATCAATGCTGCAAGGTATAATTATCCTTGCCGATACCGGTTCGCCGTTAATGGTTGCCGGTATAAATACCTTGTCTTCTTCACTTAGCATATCGATATTAAAGCTAAGGTCTTTTTTACCACCCCATACCGGCAGGTGTATAATATAATCAGCCAAATGTCCGCCCGGGCTTACTAATAACTCTACGGTAATTAAATTATAGCTCGGGTGCGATTCTGTGTCAAACTCCTTTGGCAGTTTAAATAAGGTCATGTAATTAAGGTAGCCAAAGTACCTACCGCCTATTTTAATGGGTTTGGTAACGGTATCAGTCGCTTTTACCGTTTTATCAAAAAAATACTTAAACCCATTTACCTGGTCATCAAGGGCTTCATAGGTAAGCACGTTTTTATCGTAATTGAAATTTTGAAGCAGGTTACCCTGGTAATCAAAAAAATGCCATAAACCTACGCGCTTGTCATTTTCATACAGGCCGCTGGCCAGGGCCATATTTTTATCGTGCCGTGCCTGGTACAAACCATGTTTAACTTTAGGATCGGCTTGCAACACATGGTAAAAGGCGGTAATTTTTTTGGTTAATTTTTCTGCTTGCTCAACGGTTGCCTGTGCAATGCACACCGAAGAAATTAGCAGTGAAAAAGTGATCAGGCAAATTGTTTTCACAGCAAATTAGATTTTAGGCAATATAATATGGTTTGACTTTATTTTTTAAACCGGGTTTAAAATTTTCAGAAAAAATTAAATTGTTTTCTCTGTATTTATGAAATACCCTTTTTGTTGAGTAAACTTGTAAGCCCTTAGTAATGTTAACAATGCCGCCCTTGATTGATTCAACACTTCCGCATAAACCTGTACATTTTTCAAGCACAACTATTACCGAACTGATGATACCATCGTACGCTAACTTTGGTGGCAAGATACATGGTGGCATTTTACTTTCATTAATGGATAAGGTTGCCTACGTATGCGCCGCGAAGCATGCTGGCAATTATTGCGTAACAGCCTCTATAGATACGGTAAACTTTTTGCAACCGGTTGAGGTGGGCGAACTGGTATCCCTAATGGCATCGGTTAATTATGTGGGCAAAACATCGTTAGTGGTGGGTATCAGGGTGATATCTGAAAATGTGAAAGCTAATGTGGTAAAGCATACCAATACCAGCTATTTCACCATGGTAGCTAAGGACGAAAATAATCAACCGGTTGAGGTGCCCGCGCTGTTACTGGAAACCCACGAACAGGTGCGGCGCTTTGAAGAAGCCCGCAGGCGTAAACTGGAAAAACAAATGCACCAGGCACAGGCCAAAAGCATAAAGGCCGGGTTTGATTTAGAATATTGCAGAAAAAACCTTGATGGCGAACGCTGCGTAATAAGTTTAAAAGACTAACGGAATACTATTATTAATGAAAAACTGGCTGGGATCAATTTTATTGGCATTGATATGTACAATGGCTTACCCTGCCGTAAAAAAAGAGAATAGGCCCGACCCGGCCGCCATCCAAAATATAAACTTCCTGATATCCCGCGCAAGGGGATTAGTTTTAAAACAGCCTGATTCAGCACGGGTTTTTGCCGAAAAGGCATTGGTACTATCAAAAAAAATAAACTATAAACACGGTATAGGCCAGTGTTTTAATACCATAGGCGTTAGTTATTGGGTACAGTCGTTATTACCCGTCAGCCAATTTTATTTAGTGCTGGCGGTACCTTATTTAAGGGATGATAACAAAGCACTTGCCGATTGCTACCGTAATATAGCCCGTAACTATGTAGACCTGAAAGATTACAAGCTGGGCCTGCATTTTTTTAAAGCTGCCATAAAGCAAGCCGGGAAGGACCCCGCGCTTAAAGCATTAATATTTACCGAACTGACCTCGCTTTTTAACGCCACCAACGATTATGATGATGGTATGATGCATATACAGGTGGCGTTTAAGTACAGTAAAATAACCCATAACGCTAATCTTATAGCTATTTTATATAACCGGCTCGGGCAAATTTATATCGGTCAGCGTAAATTAGACCTTGCCGAACGTACACTGGATACCTGCTATAACTTAGCCGTACCACTTAAAAATAAGCGCCTGCTTTCGGTTTTGTCTATAGATCAATCACGGATCTTTGTTTTAAAAAACAACCCGGATAAAGCGTTGGGGTATGCCCAAAAAGGCTATTTGCTGGCCGATACCATTGGTTCTTCTGACCTGAAACTGAGGGCTTTAAAAGTTTTAACGGATATCTACGAAAAACAAGGGAACGTTAAGCAGGCATTACGCAGCGAAACCGAAGCTACACAACTATACGATAGCGTTAAGAATTTCACAAACATTAAAACCTTAAAACTGATACAGGATTACAACCTGCTTAATACCCGGTTAAATACGATAGAGCAGGTTAAAAGCACCAGCGATGCCAACCGCGCCCTGATAAAAAGCCAGAATAAAACAATCGCGCTACTGGTGATATTTTTGGTGATAGCAGTTGTTTTGATCATTGTGATATTTGTTTACTATCGCGAGAAAAACCAAATGAACGCCCGGTTGCAAGCACAGCACCAGGTATTAATAGACCAGAAAAAGCTGATCGAGGCTCAGCGCACCGACCTTGAAGAGGTTAATAAGCTAAAAGATAAATTATTGGCTATTATTGGCCATGATCTGCGTACGCCTATTGCCAGTTTGATCAGCATCTCCGACCTGTTTGCCGTTGGTTACATCACAGCCGATGAAGTGACCAAGCTAATGCAAGACCTTACCCCGGTAATTAAGGGTGCTGAACTAACCCTTTCAAACCTGATGGGTTTTGCCGATAACCAGATGCAGGGGCAAAAGGTACGTGCTTCGAGCATTGATATTTGCGCGATAGCCGACGAAATGCTGCAAACATTTGCGCACCAGCTGCAACAGAAAGATATATCGCTGACTAACCATTGCATCACAAAGGCAGAGGTATGGGCCGATGCAAACCACATTAAAGTGATATTACGTAACCTTGTTAGCAACGCCATAAAGTTTACCGGTAACGGCGGAGAAATTCAAGTGATATCGTTTGTAAAAAATAACGATGTACAGGTTTGTGTAGAGGATACCGGGGTAGGTATGTCGCCCGAAGAAATAAATAAGCTGTTCAATAAGAAACTGCATTTCTCGCAACCCGGCACATCGGGCGAAAAGGGGACCGGTTTAGGTTTGTTACTTTGTAAGGAACTAATTGAAATGAATAATGGTGCGCTATGGGTTGAAGCAACACCCGGAAGTGGATGCCGGTTTTATTTCACTCTCCCGGTTACTACTTCATTACATCTGCAAGTTCAGGAATAGCTATAACAGCGAATTTTATATCGACTCGAAAAATTCGCTCAGTGCGCCAAAATAAGCTTCATCCCAACCGGCGCTGATATCTTCAAAGGCTTCGTCGGGGATGTTATTGTGCCTTAACTCTACCGAAGAACCATTTTTATCAGGGTGTAATTTGATAGTTACGATAGATGGTTCGTCCTGTCCGTCGAAATACCATTGTTGAACAACCTTCTTGTTTGTCTCAAATTCGATATTCTTACCCACAATGCTTCCATCCCACATCGAAAATTCGGTACCGGGTTCGGTCGACATCACCGCCGGGTCGCCTGTCCAAAGTTCAATAGTGAACGGGTTGGTCAGCGCCAGGTAGATCTCTTCGGGCGTAGCGGGGATGAGGTAGTATTTTTTGTAATCTTTCACAAGGGCAAAGTAACGCATTTTTAACCAAAATGTCATTGCGAGGGGCATACAAGGCAATGTGCGAAAGCGCGACGCGGCAATCCCGTAGTTTGATTTGCATACTACGAGATTGCCGCGCTATCGCTCGCAATGACAAATTAGTTTAAGCCACTGGCCCAATCGGCAACACTGTGCGGCCGTAAACCTCGTTCAATACGTTAGCAATACCGGTGTAAATGGCTGATGCACCGCAAATTATACCTTCGTAACCGGTAAAATGCTCCAGGCTTTCGCTGCCGGTTATTTTAACGGCGGTAAGCAGGAAAAACAATACAGTTAACGATGCGAATACAAATTGCAGCGCACGGTTCAATTTTAAGGTACCAAAGAAAAGCAGGAATGTAAATACACCCCATATCGCCAAAAACGCGGCCATGGCACTTGCCGGAGGAGCAGCTACCCAGCCTAACTTAGGCATTACGATCAAGCCAACCAGCGACAGCCAGAAGAAGCCGTATGAGGTGAACGCGGTTAAGCCAAAGGTGTTATTCTTTTTAGCTTCGATAACGCCGGCAATAACTTGTGCCAGGCCGCCATAAAAAATGCCCATGGCCAGGATCATCGAATTCATTTCGAACATGCCGGCATTGTGCATATTTAATAGAACAGTGGTAAGGCCAAAGGCGCAAAGGCCTAAGGGCGCAGGATTAGCGATGCCATCCTTTACAGGTACAGGTGTTTCAGGGATCATTATTTTAGGTTTTTAAATGGATTGAAGAGGCAATCTAATTTATTTGCTGCTAATAATCAAGTAATTTTACAAACACGGAACAACGCTTTAGTGTTAAATGAACAATATGCAAAAAGTAGTTTTAATACGCCATGGCGAAAGTATTTGGAACCACGAGAACCGCTTTACCGGCTGGACAGATGTTGACCTGAGCGAAGAAGGTTATCAGCAAGCCAAGCGGGCAGGGCAGATCCTTAAAAAATACGATTATAACTTTGATGCCGGTTTTACATCGGTACTGAAGCGCAGCATTAAAACCCTGCATTTTATATTGGAAGAGTTAGACCATTTGTGGATCCCCGTACAAAAATCATGGCGATTGAACGAACGTTTTTACGGTGCCTTACAGGGCGATAATAAGGATGAGGCTATTGCCAAATATGGTATACAACAGGTGCAAAAATGGCGTCGCGACCCCAATGAGTACCCGCCTGCCATTACTAAAGAAGACGACCGCTATCCCGGTCGCGACCTGCGCTATAAAAACCTGACCGAACGCGAGATCCCGCTTACCGAAAACCTGACCGAGACCATAGACAGGGTATTACCCTTCTGGAACGAGTTTATTGTACCAGCTATTAAACAAAATCAAAAGGTGATCATCTGCGGGCACGGCAACAGCCTGCGCGCGCTGATCAAGTATATGGATAATTTATCCGACGAAGATGTAACTAAGCTGGAGATCCCTACCGCTGTGCCCTGGATTTATGAGTTGGATGAGGGATTGAACAGGATAAGGCATTATTATTTGGAATAATAATGCACTATTGTCATTGCTGTAAGGAGCGATAGCGACGTGGCAATCTCATAGGCAGGTCCGATTGGATTGTCCTATGAGATTGCCACGCTATCGCTCGCAATGACAGGGTGGTTGTTTTATTTATCGCTCAAAGCAAATCCCCAATCCTTGCCTTTATCCACAGCAGGTACGCCTTTATCCATCCATACCGGGCTTGGCGCGCCTTTCAGGAAGTGATCGAAGAATTGCTGCTCGCGGATGGTGATATCCTTGCGGTTTTGGCGTTGAACAAGGTTATGTGCCTCGCCGTTATATTCCAGCAACCATACGGGTTTGTTTAAACGGCGCAGGGCGGTAAACATCTCGATACCTTGATACCATGGTACGGCGCCATCGGCATCGTTACTCATGATCATTACCGGCGTATTCACCTTTGGCAGGTGGAACAGCGGCGAATTCTCGATATACAGTTCTGGCTTCTCCCAAAGGGTAGCGCCTATACGGCTCTGCGTCTTTTCGTACTGGAATTGGCGGTTTACACCACTTTCCCAACGGATACCCCCGTAAGCCGATGTCATATTGGCAACAGGTGCGCCGGCCCAGGCAGCGGCATACATATTGGTAGCAGTAATTAAATAAGCCACCTGGTAACCGCCCCAGCTTTGGCCTTGTATGCCGATGTGCGCGCCATCAACCCATGGATTTTTCTTCAGCATCTCTACGCCAGAGTTGATAAACTCAACAGCCGATTGTCCCGGGTGCCCAACCTCATAACTGATATCAGGTGTGAACACCAAATAGCCATTGCTCACAAAGAACGATATCGGTAAACGCGACGGCGTAGGAGCGGGGGCCTGGTAGTTGTACAGGGTTTCCGATACCTTCTCGTAGAAGTAGCAGATCATCGGATATTTCTTATTCGGGTCGAAATTCTCGGGCTTGTATAAGATACCCATCGAATTATAGCCTTTCGGCGTAGTCCATTTCACCAGTTCGGCAGTACCCCAGTTATAGTTGCTTTGTTGCGGGTTGATGCTACTAATTTGGGTCTCTTTTTTCAGATCGATTGAAGTATACAGATCGGGCGAGTGCTGGTAATTTTGCTTGGTATAGATAAACTCATCGGCATCTTTAGCCTTTTGCAAAGCGCTGATGGCATAATCGCCCATCATCACTTTTTCAGGTGCTTTGGTGCTGCCTAATTGCTTTTTGTAATACCCCCACTGTTTGGTTTCGTAGTTTTGGGTGAGCAACCAAAGCGGTTGCTTATCGCTGATGTATTTCAACTCATCCGGGCCATTGCCACCCGCGGCACGTCCACCACGGCCACCACGATCGATAAACGGATAGCGGAAGATGAGCTTGTTAGCTCGACCCATACCGTTAGTAAAGTTAGTTGCAGCGCCGGTTTCGGCATCTATTTGCCAGATATCAAAACGGTCGTACACCAGTATCGATTTATCGCCGGCCGTCCAACCCGAAACACCGTAAGCGCCGGGATCATCAGGTACGTCGTTATCTTCGTCGCCCATTTTGGTACTGGTAGCTTTGCTGATGTTCATTTTTTTACCGGTGGCGATAGAGTAGGTGTAATAAGTTTGCTCCTTAGCATCAAACCACATTACATAATTACCCGCCGGCGACATGCTGTAGCGCGCCTTAGTGCGGTTAATAATGCGTTTACGTTCGCCGGTTTTGGTGTCGATCAGGTAAGCCTCGTTCATACCGCCGCCGTTCCATTGTGCTTGTACGCGGGTGCCGGTATCGGTGGTACCCAAAGCCCAGCGCGAGTCGTTGTTTTCGGGCAGGATAACTTGTTCGATATATTTATCGGCCAGTTGCACCAGTTTTTTGTCGTTATCCTTCGGGTCTATCATAGCCAGATAGCTGCGGCGCAGATCGCGCTGCAGGTTTTTTAGCTGCTCGGGTTGCAGGTATTCATCCTTGTAATTCCAAATGTCAAGGTGTGCCACCTCAAAATCAACAATGGTGGTATCAACAGGTTTAGGAATAGGAGCGGTGCCAAAGAACAGCCGGTTACCTGTACGGCTGAAGTACACACGGCCATCGCCCGAAACCGACCATTTATCGGTCATACCTGCCGAACCGGTCGCGGCCAAAACGTCGGCGCTGTCTTTCTGGGTATTATAATAGTATAGTTTATAAGGTTTTACCTGCGCCTTCTCCGGGTTCTTTTCAGCGGTGAAGGCCAACTGGTTACCTGCATCATCAAACACGGGGCTGCCGTAAGTTCCTTTACCGGTGCTGATGGTTTTTAGGGTGTCCTTTTCGATATCGTAAACAAACATCCCGGTTTTGGCACCTTTCGGCGCGTTACGGGCAGGGGCCACAGCCACAAATGCCAGCAGTTTGCCGGTTTTGTTTAACTGATACTGGGTTACGTATTTAAAGGTGCGCTGCTTACCTGTTGCTAATTGCTTCAGGGTCAAATCATCACCTTCGCGTGCGCCTGCACCTCCTGCAGGGGCACCCGCGCCACCGCCACGGCGACCGCCTGCTCCGCCAGCAGGAGCACCGGCACCTGCCGCGCCAGCCGCCGGACGTTTTGTGGTATCCGTAGACGAAGCCAGGTAGGCAATAACTGAAGCCTTCTCGGCTATTTTAAAAGAACGCACTGCCGGAACCCTGGTAATGACATTAGAACCTAAAGTGATCAGGCCCAGGGTGTCCTTAGGCATTTCGGCCGGGGTTTTCTTTTTGATCCTGGCCATGCGCGTATCGGCATACGATGGGCGGATCAAAAACACCGCGTATTTAGAATCGGAAGTTAAGCGGGCCGTATCCGCGCGCGGTACCTGGAAGTTGTAACTGATCTTCGGGTCGGTGATCACCAGGTTGGCGTCGCCGGCCTGTGGTTTTACCACGTATAAGATCCATTTGCCGTTATCGCTGATGGTTTGGTTAGATACCGCCTGCCAGCCATCAAACACGGTGTGGTCTAATGGTTTTTTTTGGGCGTTAGCACCCAAATACGCAGCCGAGAGTAGGCTGAGCAGTAAAAGTTTACGCATTGTCTGTTAAATTTGGTTAATTCCTGTTACAAGATACGCTTTGGTGGGGAAAGGTGAAAGGAGAAAGGCGAAAGGTATAAGGATTTTACAATTTGAAGCTTAAAGCCGAAAGACTAAAGCAGAAAGCTTTTTCCTTGCTTTATGCTTTATGCTTTTAGCTTTATGCTTTATGCTTTATGCTTTATGCTTTATGCTTTATGCTTTATGCTTTTAGCTTTTAGCTTTCGGCTTTCGGCTTTGCGCTTAAACTTTTGGATATGTGCGATAGTCGAACTACTTTAGTAAACATTATTATAAACCACCATACTGATGAAAAAATTACACCTGTTACTGTTTGCCTGTTTAATATTTACCGCTACCGCCTTTGCCCAAAGCAAGGATGAAAAGGACGTAACCGCCGCTGTTGAGTTTATGCGTAAAGCCATGGTAGACGGTAACCGCGCCGACCTGACCAAACTGGCAGCCGATGACCTGAGCTACGGCCACTCCAGCGGAAAGATCCAAAACAAGGCCGAGTTTGTAGAAGCCATTGCCAGCGGCGCATCAGACTTTGTAACTATTGATCTGACCGAGCAAACCGTGAAAGTAGTGGGCACTACTGCTATTGTACGCCATAAACTATCAGCCCAAACCAATGATGGTGGCAAACCCGGCAGCACTGTTTTAGGTATTATGCTGATCTTCCAGAAACAAAAAGGGCAATGGCTGCTGTTGGCCCGCCAGGCATATAAGTTGCCAACGCCGTAATCCCAGACCGCTGATTTTGTCTGAACCTTGATTTAACGGATTGCACCGATTACAGGATCTTATCCGCATTTAATAAAAATCCTGTAATCCTGAAAATCTGTTTAATCAAGGTTCAGACATCCCTTAAAAATTCCCCTCTCATTTCAAGGAAAACTTAACTTAATCTTAGTTTTACGATTTTTTAATGTTTGAAAAACCGCGAAAATTGATGCCATTTGTGCAAAAGTGGAATGTTAATAACCCTTGAAGTGTTCATTGCAATTGGCTTTTTATCAGGTAATACTGCAACTATTCAAGTGTTAATAACCCAGCATTTAAGGTTAATAACCTGTTTATAAAAACGGTACGATTTTACTTGACAAGTATCGCTTTAGCTGCTACCTTAGATAACATCAAGAACGACGTACTTTGACAGCCTTACAGTAATTCGGAACGCAGATCGGGCAACCCTTCGGGGGCGCTAAAGAATGCGGGAAGGTACTGAGCCACCAGGGAAACACACAGAGCCGAAAGGTTTTTAAACAGAATGGATGGTTAAAGGGGCATTACGCTGACTGCGGACGACCACGGTAAGAAGCAGGAACAGGTAACAGGCGCTACACAATATCGGCGTTGGCATAACGAAGATAACAGCACCGCGACATCAGGCAGCTTGCAAAAGCGGCAGAAGTAAAAGCGGACGAATTTCGGACAAATGCGGAAGGCAATGATAGGAGTAGACCAGTCAGAACTACACAAAACTTGATGCCCCATGAGCAGCCACGGTTGCACACAGGGTTTGGAAACGGGAGATCAATTCGAAAGATGCGGCCTCCCGTTTTCGTTTTATATCGTTTTTGTATGGGTTTTGAGATTTGGGGAGATTTTACCCACAGAGATCACAGCGGTTGACACGGAGGCCAGGGAAGCTCGTGTATTAAAACAGTTCGCCCCCGGCTCCGAATAACTGATGAATAAACCGTTACCTCAATACTTTTGTCTCCGCCCATGCCCTCAAATTTTTCTACCCTTCATAATTAATGTCAACTTAATATTGACTTTGTAGTTTCGCACGTCGTGATTCAGGGCTGCATAAGCTTGCCAGGTATTTACAGGCAATAACACATTAATACCAAAAAACGTGTCGTACCATAAACTATTACTTGCAACCGGCGTATTGCTTTTAGGCTACCGGGGCTTACATGCGCAAAATTTGGAAACCTTAGAACGCAGCCGGGTTAAGCTGCCCAACGGCTGGTCGTTAACGCCGGTTGGCAAAAGCCTGCCATTGGGCGATCTGCCGCTGAATATCGCCATTAGCAAAAGTCATCGTTTTGCAGCGGTAACCAACGATGGCGAAAGCACCCAAACCATACAGTTGCTTGATGCCGTTGCCGACAGCGAACTGGATAAAGTAGAGATCAGCAGGGCATGGGGTGGTATTGTTTTCAGTGCCGATGAACGTTCGCTATATGTTTCAGGGGGCGATAATAACTGGATCGTCCGCTACGATATCAGCAATAAAAAACTGAACGCGCAGGACACCATTAAATTAGGCGCAGCCTGGGGGGCAGGCGCTAACGCTACCATGATCTCGCCCACCGGTCTGGCGCTTGATGACAGGAAAGGTGTTTTATACGTGGTGACCAAGCAGGATAACAGTCTTTATCTTATCGATATAAAAACCAAAGCGGTTACGCAAAAAATTAAACTGGCGGCCGAAGCTTACACCTGCCTGCTATCGCCCGATAATTCAAAGCTATACATCAGTATTTGGGGCGGCGATAAAGTGGCGGTTTTTGATACCAAACTTAACCAGGTAACCAATACGATTGCCGTAGGCGATAATCCAAACGACCTGTGCCTGTCGCACAATAATAAATACCTGTACGTGGCCAATGCTAATGATAATACGGTATCGGTAATTAGTTTGCAGCAAAACAAAGTACTGGAAACGCTGAACACCGCGGTATATCCAACACCGTTAAGCGGTACCACCAGCAATTCGGTAGCTTTAAGCAAGGATGATAAAACCCTTTACATTGCCAATGCCGATAATAATTGCCTGGCCGTGTTTGATGTAAGCCAGCCGGGGAAAAGCAAATCGCAGGGCTTTATTCCTACCGGCTGGTATCCAAGCGTGGTGCGTGTAATTGATAATAAGCTGTACGTTGCAAATGGCAAGGGGTTTTCGTCGTTGCCTAATCCTCACGGGCCTAACCCTATATCAAAAAAACAAACCGTGTTGCTGCATGGCGGCGACCCCAATAAAGATCAGCCGGTACAATACATTGGCGGCGGCTTGCTGATGGGCACATTGAGCATTATAGATATCCCTAAAGAGCAGCAGCTTTCTGTTTATTCGCAGGCGGTATATCATAACACGCCTTACAGCCGTCAGCAGGAGCATAGCGCCCTTGGCGAGCCCGGAAACCCTGTACCGGTTAAAGTAGGGGATAAATCACCAATTAAACACGTTTTCTATATCATCCAGGAAAACCGCACTTATGACCAGGTATTGTCTGATATGCCTAAAGGCAATGGCGATACCAGTCTGCTGCTTTTTGGTAGACGTATTACACCAAACCACCATGCACTTGCCGAAAACTTTGTGCTGCTGGATAATTTTTATGTAGATGGCGAGGTAAGCGCCGATGGACACAACTGGAGCCTGGGCGCCTATGCTACCGATTATATGGAAAAGAACTGGCCTACCAGCTACGGTCATCACGGTAAAGGCGCAACCGGCAATACCGGCAAAAACAAGCTTTATATTTGGGATGCGGCCAGCCGTGCCAATATCAGCTACCGTACCTACGGCGAGTTTATAAATGCCGATAACACACCGCAGATCGCCGTACTGAAAGATCATTTCGCCAAATCGTATCCTACACGCGACTTGCTTGACCCAGATACCCTGCGCTATGAAAAATGGGAAAAGGATTTCGACTCGCTGATGCGCATCAACGCGGTGCCGCAACTGAGCACATTGCGCATGCTATCTGACCATACCGAAGGCACTAAGCCGGGCCGGCCTACACCTTTTGCCCACGTGGCTGATAATGACCTTGCTGTTGGCCGTTTGGTTGAACATATCAGCAAAAGCCCGATATGGGAAAACAGTGTGATCTTTATTTTGGAAGATGACGCTCAGAACGGCCCCGACCATGTGGATGCCCACCGCTCGCCCGCGTATATTGCCGGTGGTTTTGTTAAGCGTGGTTTTGTAGATCATACCATGTATTCTACCTCATCCATGCTGCGCACTATGGAGCTGATATTGGGCCTTGCGCCAATGACCCAATACGATGCATCGGCTACGCCAATGTGGCGCTGCTTTACATCGCAGGTAAACAAAACGCCCTTCAATAGTTTGCCATCAAATATCAATCTTAACGAACTGAACCCGAGGGATAACAAACTGGGTGCTTTATCAAAAGGTCTTGATTTTTCTGGCGTTGACAAGGTGCCTGATGCCATTATGAACAATATGTTATGGAAAGCCATAAAAGGCATTAACGCGACCGCCCCCAGCCCGGTACGCGCCGCGTTTGTAAAAGCGACAGCCAGCGCCGATGGGGATGATGATTAAATGAATTGTACCAATAATTAAGTGTTATAAAACAGGATAAAATGCGCAGTTCCGATTTCCGCTTTCAGAAATTAATCCTATAATTATGCAAAAGATAAATCTGTGCCGCTTTTATCCAACATATCTGTCCCCGCGCTAACCGATGGTACCTACCTGCAGCACATCCCAAGCCTTAATAAAGGGTTGCAGCTAAAGCTGAAAAGCAATGTAACCTTTTTTGTAGGGGAGAATGGGTCAGGGAAATCTACCTTACTGGAAGCCATTGCCGAGCAATGTGGTTTTAACCTGCGTGGGGGCAACCGAAACCATAATATAAATACCGGTTACCGGTTTGAGGGTTACGAATCGGCACTGGCGCGGCACCTGCAATTGGGCTGGAACCCGAAACGGATCAGTAACGGCTTTTTTATGCGGGCCGAAAGCTTCTTTAATTTCGCGTCTTATCTTGATGAACTGGCTGCCGAGGATGGTCGCGCGCTGATGGGTTATGGTGGGCGGTCGCTGCATGAGCAGTCGCACGGCGAATCGTTCCTGTCCTTATTCAGCAACCAGTTCGAATCGGGTATTTACATCCTCGACGAGCCCGAGGCAGCCTTGTCGCCGGCACGTATCCTGGCCTTTATGTCGGTTATACATGAACTGGAGCGAAGCGGTCGCGCCCAATTCCTTATCGCCACGCACTCGCCCATATTGATCTGCTACCCTAATGCCACCATTTTGCAGTTTGATGAGAATGGCGTACACGAAACTAATTATGAAGACACGGAGCATTTTAGCTTTACCAAATCGTTTTTGAACAACCCAGACTTATACCTGCATCATTTGATGAAGGGCTAACAGCTGCTTACTTTGCAAGTTTAAAATCAATCTTACCAATCAATTTACTAATAACCAGCTTGCCATCACGCCCGCTTAAGTTGCCGCTTGGGAAAGGGGGATTTTTTCCTGACATAACTATAGGCATTTCTCCGGGGCCACCATACGTTTTTACATTCGCGGCCTTATCCTCATCATATTTTTTTATTACGCTTATGCCGGTAATATCTATTAAAGTGATAGTTAGGGTGTATTGCTCGTCGAGCGCGCCGCCGGCTGGGATATAGCAATTTTTTAAATAGGCACGGTCGCCATGTGCAAATTCCATAATCGAGGCATAAAACGGCATAACAGGCTGGGGCAAGTGGCTGCTATCGCTTAGCAATATGTAGCGGTGTTTTTTTAAATAGGTAGCCATGGTGGTATCAGTAACCAAAGACTGGCTGTATGCATGAAAAAAAAACATAGATACAATGCAAGTTAATATTAGCCTTTTGAACATAGTTATATCGTTTTAGTAATTAGATGCCGCGTGGCTATCACCCAAAGAAATAAAAATAGACCGGCACAGAATCAAGTAATAGCCAGGATATCAATACAATATAAGGCGAATTTTTTTTATACGATATAATATAGATAGCCAAAGCAATTAATACGTAATATACAGCCGTTACCCCATAAAAACCTGCCAACACTAATGGCCCTAATTCTGCGCCCGGGTTGGGATTGCTGATACTGACGAATACAAATACAAATGCCGCAATAGCTTCTATTAATGTTATGTAAAAAGATAATTTTAAAAGTTTCTCAGGCATGATAACAATAAAAAGAGGGGGTTATTCCCCTCTCTTTAATCCAAACTTCTCTATTTTGCTATACAGGTGGCTGCGCTGTATGTCGATATCGTCGGCAGTTTTTGATACGTTCCAGTTATTCTTCTCCAGCTTGAACTTGATATACTCGCGTTCGGCATAATCCTTATATTCCTGGAAGTTTTTAAACTGATCGAAATCTGTTTCAGGCGCAGCCGCCGCGCCTGCGGTAGCCGTAACCGGCGCCGAGGGGTTAGCGAACGAACGTACATCAACATCGGTAATTACCTTATCGCTCAGGATGATCAGGCGCTCTACCATGTTACGCAATTCGCGGATATTACCTGTCCATGGCAGGGCTTTCAGCGCTTCCATTCCGGCTTCAGACACACGTTTTACCGGCATGCCGTATTCGCCGCAAATTTCCTCTAAAAAGCTTTGGGTAAGCAGCGGGATGTCATCACGACGCTCAATAAGCGGTGGTACATGGATCAGGATCACACTGAGGCGGTGGTACAAGTCCATACGGAAGTTACCGGCTTCAATTTCCTTTAGCAGATCTTTGTTGGTTGCCGCTACTACGCGCACATCTACATCAATTTCCTTTTCGCCGCCTACGCGGGTTATCTTATTTTCCTGCAAGGCGCGCAACACTTTAGCCTGTGCGGATAGACTCATATCGCCAATTTCGTCCAAAAACAAGGTGCCACCACTGGCCGATTCGAACTTGCCGATACGCTGTTTTACCGCCGAAGTGAACGAACCTTTCTCGTGCCCGAACAGTTCACTTTCGATCAGTTCTGACGGGATAGCCGCGCAGTTTACTTCAATTAATGGCGCATTAGCCCTGTTCGATTTTTCGTGCAGCCAGCGGGCTACCAATTCCTTACCGGCACCGTTAGCGCCAGTGATCAGTACACGTGCATCGGTAGGAGCAACACGATCGATGGTTTCCTTAATTTTATGTATAGGCTGTGTTGAACCCAGTATCTCGCGGGTTTTAGATGCTTTGCGTTTTAATACCTTGGTTTCGGTAACCAGGCTGCCACGGTCTAAAGCGTTGCGGACGGTGATCAGCAAGCGGTTCAGATCGGGCGGTTTGCTGATAAAATCGAACGCGCCCTTTTTGCTGGCCTCAACAGCGGTCTCAACTGTTCCGTGACCGGATATCATGATAAAGGGCAGATCGGGCTTTATTTGCAGGCCCTCACTCAGCACTTCCATGCCGTCCATGCGGTTCATTTTAATGTCGCACAGCACCAGATCGTAATCGTTATCGCGGATCATGCTTAACCCGTCGATGCCGTTATCTACATCTTCAACCGTATAATCTTCGTATTCTAATATTTCTCGCAGGGTATTGCGGATTGCCCGCTCATCGTCAATAATAAGGATCTTTGCCATTAGCAGTATGGGGTTGAATTTAGTAAATGTATAAAATTTGTATAGTAAACAAAACACTTTGGGTTTTGTGTTAAAAAAAATGCCCCCTTTTTTACAAGGGGGCAAATATCAGCAGCAAAGCTGTAAGCCGGGTTCTGTTTTGCCTTTCGGCAACTTCTATCATTAATCTGTTATGTACATTGCTGCACATCTTAAACGACCTACCCATGCCGGCATTTCTTGCGAAAAGGAGACGAGCCGCCCCGCTTCCGGCACCTATTTGGTCTTTCAACTCCTGAGGTTTACCGCGATCCCGGTCGCCCGGAAAAGCCGTGAGCTCTTACCTCACGTTTTCACCCTTACCCCCAATAAATTGAGGGCGGTATATTCTCTGTGGCACTTGCTGTCGCCGGCTGACGGCGCCTTCCCGTTAGGAAGCAGGATGCTCTGTGTTGCCCGGACTTTCCTCTGCCCCGCCGAAGCGGAGCAGCGATAGAACGATTTGCTATGGGGCAAAGGTAATAAAAAACGCGTCATTGCGAGAAGCGAAGCGACGTGGCAATCCCCGGTAAGCAGATCCGCTCTGTATTTCGGGGATTGCCACGATTCGCTCGCAATGACGAGGGGGGCTACTTACTTACATCCCTTCAATCCCTTTTCCACCTCCGTATCACTTATCAACCCCTGCTTATTTCCAAACGAGTTAGTAACATAGGTCAGCACCTCGGCAATTTCTATCGGCGTTAACTCGGTAGCCGGCATCTGGCCTTCAAACTCCTTTCCGCTAACGGTAATTTTACCATTAACGCCCAACTGCATGGCGCAGGGTAGGGCGGCGCGGTTCTTCCTTAGATAAGTGGTATCTGTTAATGGCGGTATCAATGCCGCCAGTCCCTGACCTTTATCGCCGTGACAGTTTTGGCAATGCGCCTGGTAAACGGCTGCCCCGGTAGCATAGTATCGGTTAAATTCCACCTGTTGCTCTGTTTGGCACGATGCTATCAGGGCAACCACTATTAAAAGCGCGCTTATTATTGCTATCGATCTCATTGGGCCATGCTTTGGTCGGGTTCGGCTTGCAGGATCTTGATATCTGCAATTAGTTTGGTTACCTGCGCGGCATCGGTACCATCGTAAGCGCCGCGGATATGCTTTTGCTTGTCGATCAGCAGGAAGTAGCCATCGTGAATGTGCCCGCCAGGCGCTTTGGCATCATCGGCGGCGTGAGCCAGGTAGCTTTCGGCCAGCTTGTAGGTCTCCTCCTTTTTGCCCTGCAAAAACCACCAGCTTTGCCCGCTGATGTCCAGCTTATCGGCATACTTTTTCATTACGGCAACGCTGTCGTATTTCGGGTCGATGGTATGCGACAGGATCTTAAAATTGGCCACATTTTTAAACTCGTTATACACGTTAAGCATGTTGCGGTGCATTACCGGGCAAATAGAGGGGCAACTGGTGAAGAAGAAATCGGCCACATAGATCATCCCGTTCAGGTTTTTGTTGGTGATGCTATCGCCATACTGGTTCACAAACTTAAAAGCCGGGATGGTTTGGTAAACGGTATCGGTTACGGTTTTGCCATCCACCGTTTTAGTTACGGCTTCGCGGTTGCCCAGTATTGGCAAAGCGTTATTATTACCAGCGCCAGATTTACAAGCTGATATGCCGATAGCAACGCAGCTTAATAGGATCAATATTTTTCTCATTTCGTTTTCGGTAAGCGTTTTTCGGCAGCCTTGTTCGCGATGATCAGCATCGAATCAACCTGTTGCACCTGCGCCTTTTGTTTGGCAAGGTAATCCATAATTTCGGTATGCGATTTACCGGTAAAATCGGGGTTGAATTTGTGCATCCAGTCCTCCATGGCCTCATCGGCAGTTGACAGCTGCTTGCTCAGGGCATTCAGTTCTGTAATAAAGTTTAGGCTGTTGCTCAATTTAGCCAGGCTATCAATCACCACTTTATTTTTAATGGCCAATTCGCTGTTGCCCATGGCTTTATCGTGCAGTTTAATTACTGCGTCCATACCTGCTTTTTCTTCAGCCTTTTCGTCTTTACAACCACTCATGGCTGACATTACCACTAATAATGCCACTAATATTTTTGTCTTCATGTTGATGTATGTTTTATTTGTTCGTTTTTTCTACCAGTTCCATCCCGCATTTTGGGCACAGGCCCGGTTCGTTTTTCAACACTTCGGGGTGCATGGTACAGGTATATTGTTTGGCGTTTTTAGCCTTTGTTGCCGGTGTTGTTTTTTGCTGATAGGTATTACCGCACGCCGCGACAAATGTAAGCAGTGTGCATGAAGCTATGATGATATATTTTTTCATAATTACTTAGTTTTGATAAAGGCCGCGAAGCCTAATAATGCTACTATTAAAATACTTAAGGCGCACAAGATACTCACCACATCGCGGATATCCTTACCCGCCCAGGTCATCCAGAAGAATTTGTGCAGGAAGATGAACGACAGGCCCTCGGCGCGGTCTATCCCGGCCACATGAGTGGCCAGTTTACCGGTTGATGTTTCCACGTACCAGTTATCGTTACCCGGATAACTCACTTTAACTACCGGCAGGCGCTTGTTGATAAAGCCATACTCGTTGGTGAACTGCCTGACCGGTTCAGCCTTCATATTTATCTTCTCCTCCCGGTCTCCGGGTTTATGGCGGTAGAAGTAGGCCAGGTATTCCGCGAAGTTGATATCGCCATACGGTGATTCGGCGCCATCAACAGTGCTGTAGTAATGGATGTTCTTTTTATAGTCGGTAACCTGGTAGTACACATCTTCATCATACATTTTCACCAATGCCTGTTTGGTAGCCAGTGTATCGGCTATTGGCAGATGCAGGTTATCACTTTTTAATTCGCTCCGGTTGATCAGTTGCTCATATTCCGTATGGGCGGGCTGTATATTATGCAGCTTCACCAGTAAATGGAACAGGGCGCTGCTAAAAAATAGCAGCATAATAAACGACATGATCAATCCCAACTGCCGATGGTAACGATGGGTAATTCGTCTATAATCCGTGCCCTTAGCCTTGCGCTTTTGCGCTATTTCCTTAAACCGCTTCCAAAAGAAGCCGTAAATCACAACGCCACTTATTAGCGATAGAAACAGTATGCCGACGACACAGTTCAAAAATATTAACCTGAAACTATCGCCAAACCAATCAGCCATAAAATCCCAGGTGTGCATTTGCTCAAACACGCCCAACATTACCTTACGGGTATTATTATTGAATGTGCCCATACGGCTTTGACTGGTTTCTATATAAATATCCATACCGTCAGGACGATCTAAACTGACTTTCCATACCGGCAGCAGGCGGTTAATGGGTTGATATTGCGCGTCGAATTTGGTTTGCAGGCTGATGGACCTGATCTTCGATACTGAATCCTGGGTAAAGTACCGGGCAAGGTAAACTGCGTAGGACTTATCTGCACCGGGCAATAGCTTGCCATCGGTAGCTGAATAATAATTACATACACTGTCCTTTTGCAGTATTTGATAATAGGTTTGCCCCTTGAAGCGTACCAGTCCAAAGTTCCGCAGTTCATTGATGTGGTTTTGATCCAGCACTTGCGTTAAACTTAATGCCGGCTTCATTTCGGCTATTGTCGGCAGCGTGTAGCTTTCCTGCGGGATAAAAGGCCTGAACCAGTTGGACATGAATGGGTGGGAGAGACCGCTCAGTGTCCAACCCATAATGGGCACCAGGGCGATCAATCCCAATATCCGGTGCCATTTATAGAAGCTGCGCTGCAGCTTGTTATTTGTCTTCTCCATTTGTTAATGCTTTGAAAATGAATAGCTGATGCCCAGCGTGCAGGTGCGCGGCGGCGCGGCAGTATACGTATCGCCATATTGGTTGCTGGTAACCGTGGTAGCATACAACTTGTTGCTGAGGTTAAGCATATTAAACCATATACCAACGCCTTTTAAGGCTTCTTGCTTACAATTATACCCCAGGCGCAGGTTATAAATGTTATAGCCGCCGTAGGTCTTTGTATTAGCCGGATCGGTAAAGTATTTATCCAGGTGCTGCCACTCGGCCGCTATGCGGAAGCCGGGGAAGTACTCCGGTTTATAGGTGATCTCCGAATTAGCCGTCCAGGCCGGGGCGTTGCTCATGCGGTTATTGTTATAAACCAGCGTATAGTTTTTGCCGGTAGCATAATTGGTACGCACCTCGCTATAATTTAAGTAAGTATGCCGGGCATTGGTACCATTAAACCTGAATGTTAACTGCTGAACGGGCGCGTAAGTAATAGCATACTCCACACCACGGTGGCGGGTAGCGCCGGCGTTTTGGTTCTGCGTGGTATTATCGGCCAGCAGCTGACTGATGATCTCGTTACGCCCCTCCAAATCATACAAACTAACTTCCACATACATCTTTTTATCCAACGCCGAGAACCAGCCGCCTACCTCATAATTGTTAAAGGTAGCCTGCTTTAGCGGCGTTAACTGGCGCGAACTGTACAGGTCGCCGGTCTCGGGTGGTTGAAAGCCCACGCTGTAATTGGCATACAGCCCTTTGTTATTACCGAAGTTATAGGTTAAGCCCAGCTTGGGCGCTACAATATTAAAGTTATTGGTTTCCTGCCGTTTATACCTGGTATTTGCAGCGGGCAATCCGTTTGTAAAGGCGTAATGCACGTGGTCGTATCGTAAACCAGCTACAATGCGCAGGGCTTCGGAGGGATGGATCTCGTACTGTGTATAAGCCGCGTAGTTCAACAGCTTAATTCGATAATCATCAATATAAGTGCCCGTATTGGTGAAGCCGGTATAGTAGTTATTGGCCGCATCCTTTTGTATGCTGAGGTATTGCGCATAGTAGCTGCTCGGGCTGTCATCCAAATAAGCGCCGACCACTAATCGCGAATGCAGGAAGTTAAAATCGCTGCGGTGCTGGGTTAAAAAGCCGAGACTGTGAAACTTTTGATCGTTCACCTGCCCGTTTGAACTTTGGTAAACACCAGCCGCGTTTCGCACATCGGATATAAAATAACTGGGCAGTTGCGCGGTGGAATTATCACGATAAAATGCGGTGAAGAAGGTACTGTTCTGATCGTTCCATGTATGCTCCAGCCTTGCATTGGCCCTAAAGGCGCTCACCTTACGATAGGTAAAACGCTGGTTGCTGCCGTAGCTGCGGTTGTAGAAATGCGCGCTATCTAAACTACCCGGGGTTTGGGTGTTCAGGTAATTGTACGATGCAGCGGCGGTCAGCTTAGTGCGGTTATCCAAATCGTAAGTCGATTTCAGGTTGGCCGAATACTTATCGAAGTCCGAATAATCCTGCCAGCTATTTTTTTGATGGGCGATGTAACCGCCTGCATACAGGCCAAACTTGCCCGAGCTAAAGCCACCATCGGCATCTACCCGGCGATAACGGTAGTTATCGCCCTGGATGGAAACATTGCCCGCATAGCCTGACGGTGGGTTTTGCGTAATAAAATTCACCGCGCCGCCAACCGAATTGCTGCCATACAAGGATGATGCCGGCCCCTTGATCACTTCGATGTCCCGCACCCCCGACATGTTGATCTCGTACAGCGAGTTATGATTAAAAATACCGGTAGGGCGAATGGGCAGGCCATCTTCCATATACAGGTAAAGCGCGTTGTAGGTAATGGGCTGCCGGATAGCCATGGTATGCTGTTCGTTCCCGAGATTGACCATGTATACGCCCGAAACCTTATTCAGCAACTGGTAAAGCGCCGTGGCTTTGGTATCCTGTATCTGCACCGAAGTGATCTTGCTGATGGCGATAGGGGCATCCTGCCGGGCCTGCCGTTCGCGGTTGGCCGAAATGATAACCGGTTGCAGATCGATAGCTGCACGATTAAGACTGATGTTTAACTGCGCGCCGCTTTTGGTATCTGCGGTATAGCTGCTGTAACCGATATAACTAAACTTCAGATCGGTATTTGTATTGATGCTGAATCTGCCCTTAGCATCAGTGATGGTATGCTGGCTGCTATCGGCCGATGTAACGGTAACACCGGCGATGGCTTCGTGCGTAATGGCATCAGTAACGGTGCCGTGTATGCTTTGACCATAGGCAACGAGCGTAATTATAGATAGGTATATGGAAATGAATATTTGCTTCATATGTATTCTTTTAACAATCTGTTTTACAGATCATTGATAATAATAATTCGAAAAGGATAAGCAATTAACAACATTTCGTCATCCCGAACTTGTTTCGGAATCCCGCATGAAAATTCGAGCATACGAGGATATGCGAATGGGATGCTGAAACAAGTTCAGCATGACATGTTTGTTTTTCCGCTGAAGCCTCACCCTGCCCTCTCCAGAGGAGAGGGTTCCAAAGTCTCCCCCTTTGGGGGAGATTTAGAGGGGGCTTTCATCGGCATGTCATAAAAACCATTAGAGGCCGCCGGGATTATATTACTCAGCATGACACGTTGGTTGGATTATCCTAAAAAGAAAATTTAAGAAGCAAGTTGCGGAGGCTGTAGAATACTGATCGAGACACTTTGAGGTGTCATGGATTTATACCGTTCAGGAAATACCTGTAAAAGGTGAGATGTAAAGGTGATTTGCTTCGTGGTTGTGAAGTATACCTGTTGCAGAAGGTTCTTCTGCGTTTCGCGCTCGTTGCTTTTCTCCTTGTCTTCGGCCAGCTTTATCTTTTTCATCAGGTAGCAGCGGCCGTTACAATGCATCCATGGCTTATCGCGATTTTCGCAAAGGGTGCTGGCGATGTACTTTTGGTTCATCTCAAAGCCGGCAAACACAAACAGCTTGGTAAAATTGGCTGCAAGCGTACATGCAATAAGTATGATGGCAACACCGCGCTTTAACATGGGGCAAAGTTAAGGTAAACGAAATGCGTAAACAATAGCAATTTGACGTTAAATTGGGGAGAATCCTGCGGTGTTAAAACATTGTACACCATACCGAACTTGTTTCGGCATCCCACTTGCATAGTTTGCGCTTTGCGTGCTGGACCTGTGTGATGGGATGCTGAAACAAGTTCAGCATGACAAGTTTTATAGTGTTACAAGCCCCTGACGTAAAAAATATAATCCGTAGGCGGCAAAGTCGCCACCCCGGCCGATTTAAGCAGGAAGCCGATCTGCGCCCGGTGGTGAGTGCCATGATTAACGACATGCGCGATAATATCCCGATGCGGTTCGCTAAAGCTATCGCCGCGTAAGTTTTGGTAATGAATGATGGTATCGATATCACCCTCCTGCAAACTATCAAGATGCGTTATCCATGCCTTATGATTTTGTTCGATAATTTCCTTCAGGCTTTCCGCAGGCCAGTCTTCGGGCCATATCGGGCCGCTCGGGATGGGAGAGTTGGTAACCCGCTTCAGCCAGGTTTGTTGCGCGCCAAGTAAATGTCCCATCAATACAACCGGCTGACCGAATGAAATGCCGGCGGCCAGGATTTGATCTACCATCAGCAGGTTGGTATGCCGGTCGTAGTTAAACAGGGTTTTAAAGTACGATATCATGGCGCTGCTTATTGATTACGTGGGATTATAAAACCGTTCTTCACTTCGGTCATGCCGATTTTTGGGTAATACTCCATAGCCAGCGGGGCAGATAATAGCAGCAGCATGCTTTCTTCGGTGATTGCCTCTCGGGTAAGGTTAACCAGTTTTTTGCCAATTCCAGCTTTTTTATATTCCTCGCGGATGGCCAGGTCTGACAAATAACAGCAATAGCAAAAATCGGTAAGCGAACGGGCCACGCCCACCAACAGGTCACCATCCCAGGCGGTTACGAACAGGTTAGAGTTATCGTACATCTTTTGGATGCGGGCTTCGTCCTTGGTAGGGCGGTTTAGTCCGGCGCTTTCATACAGGCTGATAACTTGTTGGGCTGTAGGTTTAATTGTGGTGCTGTAGGTGATGTTCATAGGGCAAATGTATCGGATTAAATAAAAAGAGGCTGTCTCAAAAGCGAGGCAGCCTCTTTGTTTTTGAGCGTAATTTTCAGTAACTTAAAGGCATGGGAGGAAAAGTAGTCTTTAAGGAATATGATCCTGACCAGTTAACCTTTTTACCGTATAAACTGGAGGAACTGGTACCGCAGGGTCATCCGGTACGTATTGTATCGAAGGTGGTCGATCAGGTAGATGTTAAACCGATTAACCGCAAGTATAAAGGCGGCGGGGCATCCAGCTTTCATCCGCGGCTGATGCTCAAGCTGCTGATCTACGGTTATCTGACCAACACGTATTCTTCACGGAAGTTGGAAGACCAGGCCGCGCAGAATGTACATTTCATGTGGCTTTTAGGCATGAAAAAGCCTGATCACAATACCATCAACCGTTTCCGGAGCGAGAAGCTGTCGGGTGTTTTAAAGGAGATCTTCTCACAGATCGTATTGTTATTACAGCAGGAAGGTATCGTCTCGCTGAAAGAAGCTGTTTTTACCGATGGTACCAAGATCGAATCGGTAGCGAACAAGTACACTTTTGTATGGGGCAAAAGCATTAAGAACAGCAAGGAGAAGATGAAAGCCCAATTGGATGAACTGTGGAGTTATGCGCAAACCATCGCTGCCGAAGAACTTAAAGACACCGCACCGCTGGAATACAGCGAGATCAACCCGGAAAAAGTAAAAGAAACGATCTCAAAGATCAACGCCGCCCTGGACGATAAGGAAGATGTCGATAAGAAAGTAAGGCAGAAGCTGAACTATGCCAAAAAGCACTGGCCGGAGAACCTGGCCCGGTATGACGAGCAGGAAAAGCTGTTAGGCGGTCGCAACAGCTTTTCGAAGACCGACCCGGGTGCCACCTTCATGCGGATGAAAGAAGACCCTATGCTGAACGGGCAGCTTAAACCCGGATACAATCTGCAGATCTCCACCCAGGAGCAGTTCATCTTGAACTATAGCCTGCACCAAACCACAACCGATTACCAGACCCTTCCATCACACATCGAACAATACGAAACTTTATATCATGCACTTCCAAAAGCGGTAGTGGCCGATGCGGGCTACGGTTCGGACGAGAACTATGGCGTATTACAGCAAAAAGGCATTGAAGCTTATATCAAATACAACACGTTCGACCAGGAACAAAATAAAGGCATCAAAGCATTCGGTAATGACAGTTTGCACTATAATGAACAGGAAGATTACCTGGTATGTCCGATGGGACAACACATGCAGCATATCGGCACCGGGCAGCGGGTCACCACATCCGGCTATGTGCAACTGATCAGCCGCTATCAGGCGCAGAATTGTGAAAACTGCCCCATGCGGGGCGTTTGTCACCAAGCAGCCGGTAACCGCGTGGTGGAGATCAACCACAGCCTTAGAATACACAAGCAGATAGCGAAAGAAAGATTGAATACCGAACAGGGCATCAAATACCGAAAGCGACGGCCCGCAGATGTCGAACCGGTGTTCGCCAACCTGAAGCATAATCACGGCTTCAGGCGATTCCTGCTGAAGGGAATGTCCAAAACCGAGGTCGAAATAGGGTTATTATCCATCGCACATAACCTCAGAAAGTGGAAAGCCTGATAAAAAAGGCTTTTTATCCGATAAAAACACCTGAACCAACTCAAAAAAATCGAAAGCAGGCTGATACAGTCCCGCTTTCCTAATAACTCATCTAAATCGGCATCAACGAAAAAACCGCCTCATAATTGACTTATGAGACGGCCTCTTTTTATTTAATCCGATATCGTCATTCTGAGCGATAGCGAAGAATCTCCAATGAGCAGAGCGGTATGCATAGCCACGGATCCTTCGCTATCGCTCGGGATGACGTGCAAAATTCTTAGGCTTTACTTCACCTTAAAAATATTATTCGCCCGGTTAATATCCGGCAAGGCCGCATCCGGGTCAACGCGTACGCTTTCGGCTTCGGATGTGGTTGGTATGGTGAAGGTGATGGCTTTGGTTTGGATCCAGGTTTCCACCGGCAGTTGGGTACGGTATTTGCCACCATCTTTCAGGATCACTTCTACCCAAAACGGCATTGGCATTTTTTCTTTGTTGGCAATGGTAACCAACAGGCCCTTTTTCGGGTCTTTATCTACGTATTGCGCATCGATAATGGCCAGATCAAGCTTGTAGTTGTTATAGAACCAAGCCTTCCAAAACCACGAAAGGTCTTCGCCGGCGCCACTTTCCATCGATCGGAAGAAGTCATCAGGCTGTGGATGCTTGTAGGCCCATTTGTGAATGTAATTGCGGAAGGCATAATCAAACCTGTCCTTACCCAGGATCTGTTCGCGCAACAGTACTAAACCGAAGGCGGGCTTAAAGTACTCAACCGGGTGGCGGTATTGCCCGGCAACAGCGTCCGCGGCAGTCATAATGGTGGGCGCGTTCGGGTCAACAATAGTTGGGATGATCTCATCGGCAGGATTGCCTTTGTTTGGTGCGTACTCGCCATCGCGTTTGGGGGCGTACTCGCCTTTGTTGAACACATCGCTGGCGTAGATATCGATAAAGGTGTTAAAGCCCTCGTCCATAAAGGCAAAGCGGCGCTCATCCGACCCAACGATCATCGGGAACCAGTTGTGGCCGATCTCATGCGCGATGAGCGAGAATAAGCCCTCGCCCTTTGACGTTAAGCCATCAAACAAAATACCCGGGTACTCCATGCCACCGGCGTGGCCGGCTTCGTTAATGGCAACCGGGTAGGGGTATACGTACCATTTTTGCGAGAAGTACTCTATCGATCCTTTCAGGTATTCGGTTGAGCGCTCCCAGGCGCTTTCTACCGGGTAAACCGACATAGCCAGCGATTTTTTACCACCGGGCAAATTAATGCGCGCGGCATCCCATATATACGCGTTCGATGCGCCAAAGGCCGCATCGCGGGTGTTAAACATTTTAAAGTGCCAGGTAAGCATTGGCTTTGCCGATTGGTGCGACGAATGGTCGCCAGCCTCGGCAGCGGTGCGGATCATCACGGTTTTATCGCTGTTGCGGGCTTGTGCCAGGCGGGCTATTTGCTTTGGTGTCAATACTTCGGTTGGGTTAACCAACTCGCCCGAGCCGGCTACTACAAAGTTTGATGGCAGGGTGACGGTATAATCGATATCGCCGTATTCGCAGTAAAACTCGCCTGTGCCTAAAAATGGCAGGGTGTCCCAGCCGCTGGTATCATCGTAAACGCACATGCGGGGGAACCACTGGGCAATCTCGTAAGTGGTACCATCCTTGGTTTTAAAGTAGCCGGTGCGGTTGCCATTGGCCGGGATGGTGTAATGATACTTGATGAGGATATTGATCTTGCCGCCATTAGGGGCCAGGTCTTTAGGCAGGCGGATCTGCATGCGGGTATCGGTAACAATGTAGCTGGCCTTTTGCACCTTACCGGCAATGGATAGTTCTACCGATTCCAGTTCGTAGCCTTTGGTGTGCTGACCGCCGCCACCGCCGCCTGTTGAAAAGTTAGAGCGGGCATCTTCCCGGTAAGTGTTCTGATCCATTTGCACCCACAGGTAACTCAGCGCGTCGGGACTGTTATTGGTGTAGGTAATATTCTCAACGCCGGTCAGTTTTTTGGCGGTAGTATCTATGGTAGCCTTCAGTACGTAATCAACCCGTTGCTTCCAGTATTTAGGGCCGGGGTCGCCGTTGGCGCTGTGAAACTCGTTGCCCTTATCGGTGTAGTGCAGAGGGGCAAACAGTTCCTTAGGTACATAGTTGGATTTAATGGTATCGTTAGTGTTGGCGCGGCTGCCACCGCGACGCTGCGCATGGGCCGCGATGCCCAAAATCAACAGAAACAAAGTTGGGGTAAGTAAAAATTTAAATTTCATATCGATCAGTTTATGGAAAAGCAATATACAAAGCATCATGGTAAATATAATTTGTCTACCAAAAATGATACAGAGCATCAAAAACATCAGCATCCCCGAACCCTGCAGCCAAAACTGGGATGGGATGACGCCATCGACTGGTGGCAGGCACTGCGCCCATTGCTGCAAAACGGTGACCGATTTTACGGTGATGAGCAATCAGCAGATCATCGATCTGTTATCGAACAGTAATAAAATTTGCGGCCGGTTTGAGCCCTGGCAGGTTGAGCATATAAACCGGGACCTACGCGCGATAAGCAACCGTAAAAGCTTTTGGAAACATTTGGCTTTAATGGCGGGAATTCTCCTGTTATCTAATCAATCAAAATCGCAAACCACAACCAAAAAGCCCGGAACTGAACAAATTGACGAAAAAAAAATACCTGGTGAAATGGCCAGCCAGGATAGCACCCGGTTTAAAACAATAACCGGTACTGTTTTAAGCGTTAGCGATGGCTTGCCACTACCCGGTACTACTATTAAAGTTAGCGGAACAACAATAGGCACAATGGCAAATGAAAATGGAAACTTTACTTTAAAGGTACCTCAATCGGCAACGGAACTGACAATTACATTTATAGGTTTTGAGATGCAAACAGTACGTATTGCTGCTACCGATAGCCAACAGGAGATAAAATTGCTACTAAAAATGAAAGAAATGATGATGGGTGAGGTTATTATAAAACGCCCGCCATTTTTTAAGCGTGTTTACTACCGTTTTGTAAAGCAGCCCGTTAAAAAATATTTAAATAACAGATATTAGTGAGTAACCATGAAGACGCTTAAACAAATCAGCATCCCCGAACCCTGCAGCCAAAACTGGGATGAGATGATGGCCTCGACCGGCGGCAGGCACTGCGCCTATTGCTGCAAAACGGTAACCGACTTTACGGTGATGAGCAATCAGCAGATCATCGATACCATTACCAATAGCATCAATACATGTGGACGCGTAAATTTATGGCAATTGGAAAGTATAAACAGGGAATTGAACACGCCGAAGGAAGCTAAATTTAGCTGGAAGCGCTTCGGATTGGCCGCATCTTTGTTTTTTGCCATCCCCGTTAGCGGTGCTTACGCGCAGCATAAAACAATTAAGCACCGAACTGTCCATCAATCGAAACCGGCAAAACCTATAGTATTTAAAACCATTAACGGAACCATTGTCGACAGCGCCGATAAAGCGCCTTTACCCGGCGTAGTGATCTGTGCAAAAGGAACTACCTTTCATACGGTAACCGGGCCGGATGGAAAATACAGTATTAATGTACCCGAAGGCACCGATTCGCTGATGGTAAGCTTTACCGGATATCATCCGCAACAGGTTTCTGCAATAGTGGCGGGCAATCAAATCATCGACCTGGAATTAACAAGCAGCAGCCGGGCTAACATAGTGGGTTACAAAAGCCATTTGAAGGCCACCGTAACAGGTGGCGCTATTTATACCGTGGTAACAAAGCAGCGACCATCCTTCTTTAGGCGATTGTATGAGCATCTAATTAAACAGCCTACAAAAAAGATTTTCGGTTGATCAACCCAGCAACTCCGCCAAAACCCCTTCTTTAAGCGAATACATCGACATAGCTACCTGGTAGATCTGTAACCTGTCCATCACATAACGGGTTATCAGCGATGCTACAACGATCATATCCACCCGTAAGGGGATGATGCCTTTGGTAGCGGCACGTTCATCATGCGATGAGGAGATGAGCCGGGCGGTCAGCTCTTCAAACTCTTCCGTATTCAACTCCATGCTTTTAATGGCTTTCAGATCAAAGTGGTGACCTTTTTCCAGTTCCATCACCTCGGCAAAGGTTTCGAAAGCGCCTGATGAGCCGATGAGTTTTTGGATGTGCACATCCTTAGCTGCCTCAAAAAGCGGGACGAGTATTTGGTCGAGATACCCCTGCAGCTCGCTTACCGATTCGGCGCTGATGGGGTCTACCTCGTGGTAGCGCTCCATTAGCCGGGCTGCACCTATCTCGAAGCTTTGCTTCCAGCTGATGCCATGATCGTTACAGATAATAAACTCTACGCTACCGCCGCCGATATCGATAATGAGGCTATTATCGCCCGAAAGGCAACCTGAAGCTTTAACACCCCGGTAAATGTATCCGGCCTCGCGTTCGCCATCTATCACCTCTATTTGTATGCCGGTTTGCTGTTTTACCTTTGCTATAAAATCCTTACCGTTTGATGTACTGCGCAGGGCCGATGTAGCTATAGCTTTTACCTGTCCCACATTAAACCTGTCCATATTATCCCTAAACTTCTGCATGGTGTTAATGCCCCGCTCGAAGGCATCGGGCTGGATAATGCCCTTATTAATGCCGCCTTTGCCCAGGCGCACCGGTTCGTACAGGTGTAAAAGTTCTTTAGGGTCGTCGGGGTTGTTTTCGGCAATCAACAGGTGGAAGGTGTTGGTGCCCAGATCCATTACGGCTATAGGTTTGTTCATGCAGGTATAAAACTAAAAAATCCCCGCAAATGTTTTTACAATTTGCGGGGATAATAATTGTTGATATTGTTTTGGGTTTGGTGTGTCTTGATATCTCCCAAACCCTCCCCGAGGGGAAGGGTTTGGGAAGTTTTTTAAGCCTCCCCCTTCGGGGAGATTTAGAAGTGTGTATTACTCTTTATAAAAGAACCATTTTGCCAGTTCCTTATAGCTTGTTTTTTTACCATACATCAGGATACCTACACGGTAAATACGTGCTGCCACCCAAGTAGTGAACAGGAAGCCTACGATCATCATAAAAGCCGACAGCGCAATTTGCCAGGCCGGTGGATCGAAGGGCATGCGCACCATCATTACTACCGGCGCGGTAAATGGTATCATCGAAAGCCATACGGCCAGGGTGCTATTTGGCGCCTGGAATAAATAACTTACCGAAAGTATATAGGTAAATAGCAGGGGGAGCGTGATGGGAAACATAAATTGCTGCGTTTCCGTTTCGCTATCAACCGCCGAACCAACCGCCGCGAACAAGGCGCTGTACAATAAATACCCGGTGAGGAAGTAAAAGATAAAACCTCCCAGTTCTTTTACAACGTTGCTGCTATCAATACCCGAAAAGAATTTAACCACGGGGCTTTGTGGCACTGTTGATTGTGGTGCAACTATCTTTTTCCCGTGTATTTCGGTTTGTGCAGGAACCTTATTTTTAAAGATCACCCCGGTGGCAACAACACTAACTCCTGCCGAAAGTATGATCCACAACATAAATTGGGTAAGGCCAACCATGCCAACACCTATAATTTTCCCCATCATTAATTGGAAAGGCTTTACAGATGATACCACCACTTCAATAATGCGGCTGGTTTTTTCTTCAAGCACACCACGCATTACCTGCGCGCCGTAAATAAACAGCGAAATGTAAACCAATATGGCCCCGGCAATACTCATGGCTAATGCCGCGCCTACGCCCGCGTCCTTCTCGCCGGTTTCGGTTAATTGTTTGGTGTTTACATCTATGTTGCTCCGTATTTTGTGCAGGCTGGCAGTGTCGATGCCCGCTTTAACCATCTGATCGTTTGTGGCTATATCGTTCATCTGATTTTCTATCTGGTTAGATGGTTCCAGGCCGGGCGTTTTTGCAGCGTATACCTGCACTGCGTCTTTTTTGGTATAATCGGCAGCAATGTCGAGCACGTAAAAGGTATTGTGATCTTTTAATTCGGCTTTGGCTTTAACAATATCCTGTTCGCCGGTTACAAATTTAACCTGTTTGGTGTCTTTAAATTTGCCCTTAAAAACTCCGCTTTTATCAATTACGTTTACAACCGACAGTTCCTGCCCGCTTTTATTCACCAGTAATACACCTATTACGGCATACATGATCAGGATAAGTCCGGGCACCAAAAAGGTCATCAGTAAAAAAGATTTCTTTTTTACCCGCACCATGTATTCACGCTGTATAATGAGGAAAACTTTATTCATGGCTTTTATTTTTGGTTTACGTTCATAATAAATACTTCATTCATGCTTGGTATTACTTCCTTGAGCATATTTATCTGCACCTTAGGGATCAGGTACTGTAATACATCGTTTGATGTTTTGCCGTTTAACTGCACGCGGATAGTGTGGCTATCGTAGTTAACAGCTTCGTGTAATACCTCAAATGGCTGGCTGCCGTCTAATACCAATTTATCGCCAGTATATTCAATAAGGTACGTATCGTTACGGTACGAGTTGCGGATATCGCGCACCTTGCCGTCCAATATCTTTTTTGATTTATTGATCAAAGCTATCGCGCTGCACATTTCCTCTACCGATTCCATACGGTGGGTACTGAACAGGATGGTAGAGCCCCGCTTGTTTAATTCTATTATCTCTTCCTTAATTTCCTCGGCATTTACCGGGTCGAAGCCGCTAAAAGGTTCGTCAAGGATGATCAGTTCCGGCTCGTGCAAAATGGTGGCCACAAATTGTGCTTTTTGCTGCATCCCTTTGGATAGTTCTTCCACTTTTTTATTCCACCAGGCCTCTATCTTCAGCTTTTCGAACCAGTATTTCAGGCGCTTTTGCGCTTCGGCACGGCTAAGGCCTTTCAAACGGGCCAGGTAGATCATCTGTTCGCCGATCTCCATCTTTTTGTAAAGGCCGCGTTCCTCGGGCATGTAGCCAATGCGCTCGATATGGCTTTGGTTCAGCTTTTCGCCGTTGAAATAGATCTCGCCGCTATCGGGGGCGGTTATTTGGTTAATGATACGGATAAGGGAGGTTTTACCGGCGCCATTGGGCCCTAAAAGCCCGAAGATCTGCCCGGCCTCTACCTCTAAACTTACATCGCTTAACGCGCGGTGACCGGCGTATTGCTTCACAATATTGCGGATGCTTAACATGTGTGGGGTCAGTTATTTTGATTTTGATGGTTAGATGAAAGTACAACAATTATGTTACAGTTAATTTATGTTCTGATTAAAAAAACAGATTTTTACCATTATGAAATTAAGAGTAGCCCGCCACACCGCCAATTTGCAGTTGCTGACCGATTTTTATACACGCTTGTTAAGTATGCAAGTATTGGGCAGTTTTACCGGGCATGATGGCTACGATGGCGTTTTCCTGGGCTTGCCCGGGGCCGACTGGCACCTTGAGTTTACCGCTACCGATGAAGCTCCTGTACATCAGTCCGATGAAGACGACCTGCTGGTGTTTTACCCGGATACGGCAGAGGATTATCGGCGATTGGCTGAGAGGTTTAAGGATGAGGGTGTGGCAGAAGTCACGGCTAAGAATCCATATTGGAAAGTAAATGGATCAACTTATACCGATCCGGATGGGTATAGGGTAGTAGTGGTGAAAAAATAAAAATATTTAATAGCGTATGAAAAGGGCACACCTACGTCACCAACAATGTTATCGCGAATTATTATCTTGTCATGGTTGATTTATAAGGGCTGATATTATCGGCTTGATGAATCTATGTTGACAGTTATTATACTATCCTGCATTTTACTTTTTCTAAAACGGGCAATAAAACAGCCTAAAACCACTCAAAAGCACCACGATTCACTCCGTATTTTAATTAAATAATATGAGGTGATACCACCATTTCTACTAACTTTGATGCTTAGCATGAAAAAAATACTGGTTGCCAACCGTGGCGAAATAGCTTTAAGGGTAATGCGCTCCGCGCGCGAAATGGGGATAAAAACCGTAGCCGTATACTCGGCCGCCGACAGGGATGCCCTGCATGTGCGCTATGCCGATGAGGCCGTTTTTATAGGTGAAGCGCCCAGTAATCAAAGCTACCTGGTAGGGCAAAAGATCATCGATGCCTGCCGCCAAACCGGCGCCGAAGCTATTCATCCCGGCTATGGCTTCCTTTCAGAAAACCCGGTGTTCGCCCGCCTGGTCAGAGAATCGGGATTGATATTGATCGGCCCATCGCCCGAGGCGATGGAGGTAATGGGTAATAAGCTATCAGCCAAAGCAGCCGCGTTAAAGTATAATATCCCCATGGTGCCCGGCACCGAGGAGGCCATTACCAATGTAGCCGAAGCTAAAAAGCGCGCGGTAGAGGTGGGTTTCCCTATATTAATTAAAGCCGCCGCAGGTGGTGGCGGCAAAGGCATGCGCATAGTAGAGCAAGCCGCCGATTTTGAAGAGCAAATGCAACTGGCCGTATCAGAAGCTACATCGGCCTTTGGCGATGGCTCCGTGTTTATTGAAAGATATGTGTCCTCGCCACGCCACATCGAGATACAGGTTTTAGGTGATACGCATGATAACATCGTACACTTATTTGAAAGAGAATGCTCGGTACAGCGCCGCCATCAAAAGGTAATAGAGGAGGCGCCGTCATCGGTACTGACACCGGAGATACGCCAACAAATGGGAAAATGCGCTGTGGATGTGGCCCGATCGGTTAACTATACCGGCGCGGGCACCGTGGAGTTTATCCTGGATGAGCAGCTAAACTTCTACTTCCTGGAGATGAACACCCGCCTGCAGGTAGAACACCCCGTAACCGAACTGATAACCGGCATAGACCTGGTAAAAGAGCAGATCAGGATTGCGAGGGGAGAGGCCATCAGCTTTAAGCAGGAAGATCTGAATATCATCGGTCACGCGGTTGAACTGCGTGTTTACGCCGAAGACCCGGCTAATAATTTCCTGCCGGATATCGGTACGCTGCAAACCTACGTTACCCCCAAAGGTCCGGGCGTTAGGGTGGACGACGGCTTTGAACAAGGTATGGAGATCCCCATCTATTACGATCCGATGATAGCCAAACTGATCACCTACGGTAAAGACCGTACAGAGGCTATCGAGCGCATGATCAGGGCGATTGATGAGTATACCATAACCGGTATCACCACCACCTTAGGCTTCGGTAAGTTTGTAATGCAGCACCCGGCTTTTACATGCGGCCAGTTTGATACCCACTTTGTAAAAAAGTACTTCGCACCTGAAATGCTGCAAACCGAGGATATTAATGAAGCTTTCATCGCCGCGCTGGTAATGGAGCAATTACTCAATACCAAACAAGGCGTTAAGGCCGCACCAGCAGCTGTTGCCGAGACATCAAACTGGGTGAAAAACCGCCGCAGCTACTAATTATAGCGCTGCCGGCTTTTGCCAGAAATAAGTTGGGTTAGTAGTTGCAAACCTGTTCGATTCCTTTACCGAGCCGCCCGAAATATGCAGCGTGGTAAAACTGCCCGGATACAGGTTAATATATTGAATAGGGGCCTTCCCGGTTTTTGCGGTTTCGATATCCCACTCGCTTTTTGCAGCGCATTGCAGCCAGTAAAGGTTTTTAGACATGTAGTAGCCCAGGTAGTAATCTTTGGTTTGCTTGTTTTGATTGTTCCAATTGGCATCATCGTTTAAAACCAATTCCTTAGTGCCTGAGCGAACCAGGCGCTCACGAACTTCCTCAATGTTCAGCAGGTTGCCTTTGGTATCGGTAACGTAAGCGTTAAAAGTTGGATCCATCCAAAGCCATTTGTTCAGCGTTTTAGACCATACCACGGTAATTACATGGCAATCGTTATCCAACGTATCCTTTGGCATACAGGTAACTACGCGGGTTTGAAAACCCTCTGCCTGGTAGGCATCGCGCAAAATGGTGGCCATCATTCGGCAGTTAACACCACGGTTCTCTTTCTTACAAACGGCGATCAGGTCGATAGCGTTTCTTGACAGCGGGTTGCTGGAACTACCATCATGCTTTACCTGGTTATGCGCCCAGTATAGCAGGTTTTTAAACTTGCTGATCTCATCCTTATTACCCGCAACCGAATCTAAATTGAAGGTATTCTTCAATTTAACCAGTTCGGGCGTGTTGGCTGATTGATAGCTGAATGCCGGCGCGTTGGCTGCTTTTTCCTTTTTATAAGCTCCTGATTTTTGCAATACATAGCCCATATCGCCTTTTTCGCGCATGGCTTGTACAACGGTGAGGTATCTTTTTTCCTGGTGCAGGTTGTTCAGGTCGGTATCGGTTATGGTGTGGGCGTAATCGTTATAGCCCAAGGCCTGGCATTTTTCAAAGGCGGTTAGCGCGTTCTCCTTATGGCCTAATAATGATTCGTAACAGGCCAGGTTATAGTAGATGTTTCCCCGGTAGCCCTTATATTTCAGTTTTACCGCGTCCGGTGAGTTGTCGTATTTATCTATCCAGCTTAATAAAACCTTGTCGGCAGTTGTATAATCCTGCTTCTGACTTGCGGCATATCGTTCAGCCTCAACTTTGGCGTTGAAGATCCCAAATTCATCGGTTGGTTGCTGCTGTTGAGCATAAGTTGTACCAACTGCCACGCAGAAAACACATAATAAGGCCAGCTTTTTCATGATAATAGTTTTTTACAAAATGCTTTATAGAATCAAAATGTTGCAGTGATTATGAAAAATATTTTAGCTATTCGCTTTCAGCAATTTCGCGAGTTCATCTATCAGGGCCATCTGCGCCGGATTTATCTTTTCCATTGCCGCCGGCACATCAAACCATCCGGCCTGATCGATCTCCGGCACCTGTATCATCTTACCCGATCTGGGCGGCCATTCCAGTTCAAATGTATTGCTTTGGATACTATTTTCGTCAACCTCAGCGGCTACAGCCCAGGCATAAACCGTTTTGCCGCTTTTGAGTTTGACGGGCTTCAGCTCAATAAAATCGCCAGCAATGCTTTGACCGGTTTCTTCTTCAAATTCGCGACGGGCAGCGGAAAGCGGTTCTTCATTATCATTAAACTCGCCTTTGGGAATAGACCATGCCCCGGCATCCTTATTTTTCCAAAATGGGCCGCCTGGATGTACGAGGAAAACTTCTAAAACATCATCATTTACCCGGTAAGCTAATATGCCCGCGCTTTGCTTTGCCATTTTGTAAATCTATCATTTTACAATCTAATCACTAATCTCTTACCGCTAATATCTAACTTCGCCCTATGTTTACCGGAATAATTGAAACCTTAGGCCATGTAACCGATCTGAAGCAAGATCAGGGCAATCTGCATATTACCGTATCGTCGACTATATCACACGAATTAAAGATCGATCAATCTGTAGCCCACAACGGTGTTTGCCTTACCGTAGTAGCCATTGCCGATGGCGGCCATACCGTAACCGCAATTGAAGAAACGCTGAATAAAACTAATATCGGCCATTTTAAAATGGGCGATTTGGTAAACCTGGAGCGCTGCATGCAAATGAATGCCCGGTTAGATGGGCACATCGTACAAGGCCATGTGGATCAAACCGCGGAATGCGTTGGCTTTAAAGAATTGGATGGTAGTTGGGAATATACCTTTGCGTATGATGCTGCTAAAGGCAATGTAACGGTTGAGAAAGGCTCGATATGCGTGAACGGTATCAGCCTGACGGTGGTAAACTCAAGGGATAACAGCTTTTCGGTAGCCATTATCCCTTACACCTTCGAGCATACCAATTTGCAGAACGTTTGCGTTGGCGATACCGTGAACCTGGAGTTTGATATTATTGGGAAGTATGTTGCCCGCTTGATGCAGCGGTAGTTTTATTTTGCAACTGCCCGATGCGACTTTGGGTGTAATTAATAAAGTTTTGCTGCGACTTTGATGGCTTTGCATCTAAAAATTTCTTATAGTATTTAATAGCGCTTGCCGTATCTTTTAGCTGGGCGTCAAATATATTGGCCAGCATATAAATGTTCATTGGGTTGCCATTATCCGGTATCATTTTCTGATAGCTTGCCACCGCCATTTTGTAGTATTTGGCCGCGGTTACCTTATCGTTTAATTTGGTGGCGTACAGATCAGCAAGTGCTGTGTATATAGCCGGGTCTTCTCTAAATTGTAAGCCTTTTTGATATGCCAGTACCGCCTTCTTGCTTTGATCCATCTTTTCGTTATTGTCGGCTATCTCACCGTAATAAGCTGATGCATTACCGGTTATACCTTGTTTTAACGCGCTGTTTAACCAAACTATGGATGATTTATAATCCTTTAAGCCCTTATAACACTGCGAAGCATAGTAATCGCTAAATTCAGTCTGATCCCGGTCATCCATACCTGCTAACACTTCAGCACCACAGGCGTAGTTTTTTAAATTGTAGTACGATACGCCTAACTTATACATCACCTGCCCATCGGCGGCGTCAAGGGAAATCAGTTTTTTGCAGGCATCAACCGTTTCCTGCCATTTTTTCTCCTTAAAAGTAAGCGTGGCCATGTTGATCAGGATATAGATATTATCCGGATCACTCTCTGATGCTTTATTTAATACCGCCAGTGCCAGGTCGAACTTTTTTTGCGCCATGTACAGCGTGCTCAAATCAACAGCCACATCTACATCAAAAAAGTTTAGCTTATTGGCTTTTTGCAGGTAACTAAGGGTAGCAGTAGTATCCTTTTTATTCGACGCGATGGCCGCCAGCTTGGTATAAACCGAAAAGTTAGTGGTGTCCTGCAAAAGGATGCGTTTAAAATAAACTTCAGCCTTCGGCATATTCCCGCGCCTCAAATTAATGTTACCTATGCTGAACAAAGCGCCTTCGTTAGTGGTATCTATATTATAGATACGCTCATAATAGGCTTGGGCCTCCGGCAGCTTGTTGGCCATGTTGGTGGTGTAGGCCAGTTTAGCCAGAATCTTGATATCGGTAACAGGCTCGGGGAAGGTTTTCTTCAGATAATCGGCGGCATCCTGGTAGCGCTGGGCCTGGTAGTATTCTAACAATAGCGCGTCGTCGGCCCTGGTGGCCTGCTGTGCAAATGTAACCGAAAACAATAAGGCAAATACTAAAGTGAGTAGGGTAGTTTTCATAGTCAGTTAATATTTAACTAAAGTATTAGTTTGTAGTCAAACATCCAAATTTTTAAACAAATTATTGTTTTTGGCTGTTGGACTATTATTAATTCACCATAAACTATTAAACAAAATGGATACTTTGAAGAAGTTTGCCCTGATGGAAAAGATAGTCCACGAGTTAGAGGATCTGAAAAACAGCCAGCAGGCCATCATACAAAAACTAACAAAGATAGAGGTTGATAATATTGACCTGGGCGATAGGCGCCTGGAAAAAGATCTGCCCGATATGCATCAGCGTGTATCGGATAATTTGGATACCATTGCCGGTATCTTAGAAGACTTCGCCGTTAAAACCGACAAATTTAGCAGCAGTAACAATGTTGCCGCGCTGAAGGAGCAGGAAGCGATGGGTAAGTAGCCCAGGAGTTTAGATTCAAGACTTGAAGAGTCAGGAATCAGGACTGGAATGCGAAAGCCGCTCAATTTTGACCGGCTTTCGCATTTATAGTCTTGTCTCTTGAATCTATATTCTTGATTCTATCTTATCGTCCCTCATTCTGGCGTTCTACCATCCAGCCGGGATATTCCTTTGGCAGCGCACTTACTTCGTTAATTCGCTTTAGTTCATCTGTCGAAAGCTCAACTTCTGTGGATTTGATGTTATCCAGCAATTGGGCCGTGTTTTTAGCGCCAATGATGGTGCTGGTAATTCCCTGCTGATGCCTTACCCATGCCAGGGCAATTTGTGCCGCCGATGTATTGTGCGCCTTGCCTATTTCGGCAATCACATCAATAATATCGTAAGCTTTATCCTTATTAACAGGAGGGAAGTCGAACACGTCGCGGCGCGAGTCGCCTGCTTTTTCGGTATCGCGGGTATACTTGCCTGATAGAAAGCCTCCGGCCAGCGGGCTCCAAGGCATTACGCCAATGCTTTGATCAATGGCCAAGGGCAATACCTCACGCTCGATATCGCGCCCTGCCAGCGAGTAGTAATACTGCATGCCTACAAACTTATGCCAGCCGTTCTTTTCGGCAATGCCATTGGCTTGCATCACCATCCAGGCCGGCCAGTTGCAAACGGCTACGTAACGTACCTTTCCGGTCATTACGATATCGTTTAGCGAACGCATGATCTCTTCAACTGGTGTGCGCTTGTCAACGCCGTGCACATACAGCACGTCGATATGATCAAGCTGCAAGCGCTTTAAACTCAGGTCTACCGAATTGAAGATATGGAAGCGCGACAGGCCGATATCGTTCTTCCCCTCGCTCATTTTACCGCGCACCTTGGTGGCAATAACCAACTCATCGCGGTTTAGGCCAAGGGTTTTTATCGATTGTCCCAACAGGCTTTCTGAAAGCCCGAATGAGTAAACGTTAGCGGTATCGATAAAGTTAATACCAGAATCTACAACGGTTTTGATCAGGTCGTTGGCCTCATCCTGCTGTATTTTGCCGATGGCGCCCCACATACCCTCGCTGCCGCCAAAAGTCATGGTGCCAAAACATAATTCGGACACTAACAGCCCGGTGTTACCTAAAAAGTTGTATTTCATAGAATTTTAGTTGATGTAAATATGAAGTTGGGTGTTTTAAGATTAATAATGGTCAATAAAAGGTAAAACTTGAGGCATTAGGGGCAATTTAACCACAAAGTACACTAAGGTTTTCACAAAGTTCACAAAGGCTCATTACACTTTATAAAAGCTTTGTGAACTTTGTGCTTCCTCTCTTTGTGGGCTTTGTGGTTAAATTGCCACTAACAATAAAACCTTAAACACCCAATTATTGTTCATCAACAATATGAACCGCCTGTTAAAAAAACTTGAGAAGATAGGCCGCGACCCTAAAGTAACCGCTAAAGCCGTTGGCCTTTGTTATTGTGCCGACAGCACACCGGGCTACACCCGTAAAAAACTAGGCAGTGGTTTTGCCTTTTACGATGCTGATGGTAAGCTGGTTAAGGACAAGGAGTTGGTCAACCGGTTCAAAAAGCTGGTGATCCCGCCAGCTTATACCAATGTTTGGATCTCGGCGAAAGAGAATTGCCACCTGCAATTTACCGGCACAGATGCCGCCGGGCGTAAGCAATACCGCTACCATCCGCATTGGAACCAGATCCGCAACCAATCTAAATATCACCGCCTGCAAAGCTTCGCGGCTGCTTTGCCGGCCATCAGGCAGCAGGTAGATAAAGACCTGAACCGGCATAATCTGGATCATGAAAAAGTGGTGGCACTCATTGTGCGACTGATGGAACTGACCAGCATCAGGGTAGGGAACGAATCGTATAAAAAACTGTATGGCTCATTCGGTTTAACTACGCTGATGAATAAGCACGTAAAAGTTGATGGGGCTAAGATCAATTTTGAGTTTAAGGGCAAAAAAGGCGTTTTCCATAAAGTGAGCCTGCAAAGCCGCAAAATGGCCCGGCTGGTGAAGCAGTGCCGTGATATCCCCGGCAAGGAGTTGTTTCAGTATTATAATGCCGATGGCGAGCGCTGTTCGGTTGGATCGGGCGACGTGAATAATTATTTAAAGGAGATAACAGGGGAGGACTATACCGCCAAGGATTTCCGTACCTGGGCCGGCAGTGTGAGCGCGCTGTATGCCTTTAAGGAGGCCGGCGAATTTGATACCGTATCCGAATGTAAAAAGAAGATCGTCAGCGTGCTTGATGAGGTGGCGCTTAACCTGGGTAATACGCGCACGGTTTGCAAAAAATACTACGTGCATCCAACGGTAATAAAAACTTATGAGGAGGGACACCTGTTCAGGTATCTTGAAGCGATTGATGGGCACCAGGATATTAAGGCAGCCGAACTGAATACCGCCGAAAAGGCATTACTACACCTGCTTGAAACAGAAAAACTGGCCGAAGCCAGTTGATCTAACTATTTAACTGAACATGAAACTCAAATGGATTCAGATAGGTAATCATCCGCTATCTTGTTTTCGTTGCTTTAACCTGCTTTGGCTTTTTGATGAAAGGCGATGATCTCATTTATGCCAGGTTTCAGATGGCTATCGTAAATGCTTTGGGGATAATGTTTATTGAAATCGGTATATAGCTCAACCAGTTCTGGCTCGTACTTTTTCATATTAATAAACCGGCTTAGGAAGCGGGCCAACTGGTACTCTCTTGCCGGTTCGGGCAGGTTATCGGCGTATTTGTGGTACCAGTCTACCAGGTAATCGTTGGATTTACGAATATCGAAACGCTTAACTGTATTGGTGATCTTGCGGTAGTACGATGTTTTATAGTAACCAGCGTACTGATCGGCATAATCGTAAAAACTGGTATTAGCCAAGGCCCTTGGATCTGTTAAGCTATGCGCCTTAAACAAGTTTGGCCAGGCATCGGTAAACTCTTTGTGATCGTTTTTGGTAAAGATGATAGATGCCAGCACGGAGGCATAATAATAGGCGCCCTCGTTTACGGCGAACTGGTAAAAGGTATCGTTTATCTTTTTTTGCTTCAGCAATGTGGTGTATTGTTCACGCTCGGCTGTTTCATCGTTATTAATGCTGGCTTGCACGTTTGCGAATATGCTATCTTTAGCTATATAAGCGTCGCCTTTGCTTTGATAATCAGCGTGCTGGAGTTTGTTTAACAGGTATTGTCCCTCCGCATTATCGCCTGTAAACGTGAATGGCTGTTGCGCGTACTGATCTTCAAAGGTAATGGTGTAGCTCTTTTGAGGCTCGATGAAAAAAAGGTAACTTTTGCCGTAATAAACCTGTATGCAACCGGGAACTGTAGCGTTGTTAACAATCTTCTGAGGGCTGCCGGTGCTTAAATTATAAACCTGTTGCACCGGGAAGGCTGTACCGCCAACCGGCATGGCTATCCGCAGGCGCTTAGTGCTATCCGCATCTCTTGTTTTAAAGGTAATGGTATAATTTTGCGCGCCGACTGTGTCCGTTACAAGGCATAGCAATCCCATCAAATATCCTTTCATCAGATTTTTGGCTTGTTTTAGGTTGAAAAATTAAGCTTTACCGCTATTTTTTAGTGGTTACGATCAGTACGCCCTTTTTGCCTTTATCGCCATATTTGGCAATAGCGGCCGCATCCTTTAATACAGTCACACTTTCCAAATCACCGGCTGATACTTTTTTGAATTGCTTTTGGGTAATTTCCTTGCCGTTCAAAATAATCAGCAATTCCGAAAGTTTATCAATAGTAACAGGCGCTGTGCTAAAAGCAAAGGCGTTTCCAGGTTTTAGCTGTGCCGACCTTGTTGATATACCAACCACATTCCTCACAGTTACCGAATCGAGGCTGTTTTTACCATCGGCCTTTTTTAAACTATATATCTGCGTACCACCCACCGTCCGGGCGCCAGTTTTAGAGGCGATCATCAGCGCTTTTATCGAGTCGCCTTTAACCTGCACATTATGTACATCCGATGCCGGTACGTCCTTACCGTTCAGGCGCACTTTGGTGATATTTCGCGATGAGTAACCGGTTACGATCACTTCCTCGTTTGGCTTGCCGTCTATCATCAGCCCTTCAACGGGTTTAGTTAAACTTATGGCGTTAATCCTGCCTTTAATGTTTACCGGCGTAGTGTCTATTAATATATGTCCGTCTATCAAGAAATGTCCGGTTACATCTTTATCTTCATGTCCTTTGGTAACAATCCGTATAACACCATGCGGCGCGCTGGTCGAATTTTTAATTACATTAATATTAGAAATGCTTTCGGAGTTTATACTACTTAAAGCATCGGGGCTCATCTTAACTCCATCTAAATAAATATCCGGTTGCTCGTCGCTATTGCCACCCTTGAGTTTAAGGGTTATTTTTCTGCCAGTGTCGGCAAAAAGTGTACGTTCGGTTGCTTTTACAGGTGTAGTGTCCGAGTCGAAACGTATGGTGCTTACTGCGCTTAATACCGGCGATGGCTCGCGGGTAACTGCCGCGGTGTTTTCTTCATTACCGGGTAGCAGGTCTATCTTGGTGATTACCGTTTTAAAAGTGCGCATCATATGCGCGCTGGTGGTCTTTACCGCTTTGTTCAGTTCAGCTTTCGATACCGAAAATACTAATAATAACATCATTACGGCAGGTATCAAAAACAGGTACCGGGTAATGTTTACGTTCGAAGATCTTTTAGCGTTCATCATGATAATGCGTTTTTTAATGGTGGAGATGTTGAAATGGTTCACTATCGCGTTACCCTGCGCGCCGAAGTTTACGTTCAGCAGGCTGTATTGATAAGCTTTGCAATCGACACCTTTTTGTAATATTTTATTATCGGTTATAAACTCAATATTCTCGCGGATGGCCCTTTTCATTAACCATACACCGGGGTTAAACCAATAAAATATCGCGCTGATCTCGCCCAGCAGTATATCCAGCGTGTGCCATTGGCTTACATGGATGTGCTCATGTTCCAGTATGGCATCCAACTCGCGCGGATCGTGATTATCCGGGTTGATATAAATGCTTTGCCAAAACGAGAATGGGTTGATATTACCCCTGATCACCCTGATAACATAGTGGTGCAATTGCGCCGGTTCCGAGCGTTTATGCAGGCGATACAGCGAAAGCAATTGCATCCCCAGCCTGATAGCGAACAGGATAACACCCGTCCAAAAAGCGGCCTGCAGCCAAAACCAAACATCGCGGCCCAAAAATGTTTTGGTTATAGATTTAACCGGTTCCTGCCAGTTGACGATGACAACCTGTATCGGGCGCGAGATCTCCTCGTGACGGTTCAGAAAATCCGACAGGTTGACGCTGGGATACAGCGTTGAAAAAACAATAGCCGTTACCAGGTATATCCTGTTGAGGTTATAAAAGGTAAGGTGGCGCAGTACAGCGTAATACCCGGCGCAAAAAATGAGCAGGGCTACATTCACTTTTATCAGGTAAATAAACAAGGCCGGCATAGCGTTTATTTTTTATTGTTTTCGATAAGGTTGATAATATCCTGCAGTTCGTTGGCGCTGATCTTCTTTTCTTTAGCGAAGAAGGTAACCAACTCTTTGTACGAATTTTGGAAGTAATCGCTCACAAAACCGTTCATGAAACGTTTTTTATAATCGGCTTCTACAATGGTTGGTTTGTAGCGATAGGTATTGCCATGTTTTTCGCTGGCTACAAAATTCTTGCGTTCCAGGTTTTTCACAGTTGATGCAAGGGTGGTGTAGGGGGGAGCCGGCTCGTTCATCACATCTAAAAAATCTTTGATGATACCACCGCCTGTTTGCCAGATGGCCTGCATTGCTTCTTCTTCCTGTATTGTTAATTTTTCCATTGTCTGTTTTGATTGCAATGTAAACCTACGAAAGTTTCGTAATAAACAAAACTATTTAACAAATTTTAACAGATCAATTTTATGTAGGCTTATACGCCTATTTATACGACAATATCAGTAGACTATGCACAAGTTTCTCTTCAATTATCTAAAAAAAGTGTTACCAATTGCACTGAGATCATACAAAACGCTATCTTTAACAGTACCAAACCACAATTTCATTTGAAAACAATATCCAGGCGAGACTTTTTAGGTAAGAGCGCGATGCTTGCAGGCGGCGCGTACCCGGCTATGATGGCCCTGGGCATGCTTCGTGCCGCACCCGCGCACGCTTTTAACCTTGAAGGCAGGGTAGCAGGCAAGCATATCATTATATTGGGTGGTGGTTTAGCCGGTATGACCAGCGCTTATGAGTTGGCCAAACTGGGTTACACCTGTACCATATTAGAGGCCCGGCAGCGCGCCGGTGGCCGGTGCTGGAGTATCCGCAATGGCAGTACCAATACCGAAACAGATAAACCTATTGCCACCGCGCACTTTGATGATGGCCTTTATTTTAACGCCGGCCCGTCGCGGATACCACATCACCATCAACTAACCCTCCATTATTGTAAGGAACTGAACGTACCGATACAGGTTTATAATAACGTAAATGAGGGGGCATATTATTTTGCAGAGGGTAAAGGCCCGCTATCCAATAAAAAGGTCCGCGTACGTGAAGTACATAACGATATCCGCGGTTATATGACCGAGATGCTGGCCAAAACCATGGATCATGGCAATTTGGATGCAGCATTGACCAAAGAGGATGCCGAAAAGGTGATCGAATACCTGCGCGCTGAGGGCGGTCTTGACACCGATAAACTCTATAAAGCATCCGCCCGCCGTGGTTATAGTGAAGCACCAGGAGCCGGGGATAGGCCCGGCAAAATATCTGATCCGCATAAACTGGCGGATATTATCCACTCCGGCCTGATGGACCCCGATTTTTATAATGTGGCCGAATACACCTACGAGTTGCAGATGACCATGTTTCAGGCGGTTGGCGGGATGGATCAGATAGCGAAGGCATTGGAGAAAAAGGTTGCCCAAAGCCTGAAACTGGGTGCCGAGGTAACAAAGATCACCAATACAGCTAATGGCGTAACTATTGAATATAAGGACGCGCAAGGTATGCATAGCCTTAACGGCGATATGTGTATCTGCACATTGCCCTTGCCGGTGCTAAGTAATATCAATAACAATTTTTCGTCGGATGTGAGCCGGGCGATCGATTATATCGACTATATGAAGACCGGTAAGATCGGTCTGCAATTTAAACGCCGCTTTTGGGAAGAGGACGACCATATTTACGGCGGCATCACCCATACCAATAACGAGCTGACGCAGATCTTCTACCCATCTTACGATTACCTGGGTAAAAAGGGCATCCTGATCGGCTACTACAACTTTAACGATAAAGCTAAACGCACCGGCGAGTTAAGCTATGCCGACCGTGAAAAACTGGCGCTGGAAAAAGGCCGCCTGGTACACCCGCAGTATGATACTGAGTTTGAAAAATCGTTCTCGGTAAGCTGGCATAAAACTAAATACAATTTGGGCGGATGGGCCGAGTACACCACCGATGCCCGTAAAAACCAATACCCAGCGCTGCTAAAACCCGATGGGCGTGTCTACTTCGCGGGCGAACATTTAACCTACCTGAATGCCTGGATGGCGGGTGCCTTCGAATCCGCGAGGAGCGTTGTGGCGGCATTACATGCGCGCATAACCGAACAACGCATTAAATACCCGGCACAGGGTGCAAAGGGATAATCGATATTAACTGAACAAACAAAAAACTAAACACATGGCTACCTCACTCAATCGCAGAAACTGGATAAAAACCAGCGCTTTAATGGCCGGGGGACTGGCTGTTGCATCAGGAACTTTAGAAAAACTATCGGCAATGCCGCTTAAGCAATCTTTAGCAAGCCCTTTAAATAGCTGTCTTACCGACCGGGAGGCCATATTACAGGCGCCACCGGTAATGAAGGCGCGTCTTTCGGCTAACGAGAACCCGTTCGGGCCATCAGCTGCCGCAAAGAAGGCCATACAGGAAGCCATTGATACCAGCTATCAGTATCCTTTTGCCAATACGCGCACGCTGATGATGAAGATTGCCGAACACGAGGGCGTTACCCCGCAAAACATCCTGATGGATGCCGGTTCGACCCCGATACTGGCTGCGGCCGGTACATTTTATGGCATGGGTGGCAAGGAGATCATCTCGGGCGAGGTATCGTACGATGACCTGCCATCGCACGCCGAGCGGTTAGGCTCTAAATGGGTAAAGGTGCCCATGACATCCGATTATAAACTCGACCTGGATGCCATGGAAGCTAAAGTAAATGCCAATACAGGCCTGGTGTATATCTGTAACCCTAACAATCCTACAGCTACCGTAGTAGATACCCAAAAGCTAAAGGATTTTTGCGAACGCGTAAGTAAAAAGACCATGGTTTTTGTTGATGAAGCCTACATCGATTATATGCCCGACCCGAAAAGCGCTACCATGATAGATATGGTGAAGAAAGGCAGTAACATTATCGTGGCCCGCACTTTCTCTAAATTGTATGGCTTTGCTGGTTTGCGTTGTGGCTATATCATCGCGCAGCCACAAACAGCGCGTACGCTAAGCGGTTACGCTACCGGCGTAATGAGCCTTAACGCGCTTACTATAGCTGCCGCGATAGCCGCTTACCAGGAGACCGATTTTTTGCAGGATGCCTTGAAGAAGACCCTGGCTTCTAAAGAGTATCTGTATTCTGTATTGAAGAAGGAGGGTTACGATTATATTCCTTCATCGGCCAACTTTGTGCTTTTCCCTGTTAAAATGGAGGCCCAGCGCTTTGTACAGGAGCTGAACAACCGGGGCGTAAGCGTGCGCCCATGGAAAATGAATGGCAAAGATTACTGCCGTGTAAGCATTGGCCGCATGGACGAGATGGAGGCCTTTGCTGAAGCGTTTAAACAAATATCATAATCAAGCTTAATACCACCGGGACAAATATCTATTTCTAAACAAACCATCGGCGTGTAAACGCCGGTGGTTTTTACTCAAAAACCTATGCGTAAATTATTATCTACATTACTGTTAGCTTCGGCTGTTACTTTATCGCAGGCACAAACCAAGGCGCCAAATCCCCGTCCGCTTACTATGGACGAATACAATAAGGCCCAAACCTTCGCCATTGCCGATTTGGATAAGGATACCTATGTAAAGTTTGAAAACACTTATGTGCTCGACCGGTACGAAGCCCGCAAACCATACTTCATTACGGGTACCGACGGGTTAAAAAAGCGTATCGACCTATATAAACTAATTGCCAAGGATGGTATGCAGGAAATTGGCATGATGGTATTTTACACCAACGAGAAAGGTAAGCTATACAAAGCCGTAGTGCCTGATTTTACCGCCGATGCCAAAGTTTGGGATAAGTACTTTAACGATATCGACAACATCAACAAAGAGGAAGCCAACTTTATCCTGAAACTATCTTACGTACTTTCAAAAGAAATGGCCTTTCAGCAATATAAGGTACTTAACGGCGGCAAGGACATGAAGGAGGAAAACGCCACCTACGGCAACGATATCTGCTTCCCCGGCGATGAGGAAGTAACCATGGCCAACGGCAGTAAGAAATTATTGAATAATATTAAGCCCGGGGATGAGGTGATCTCTATCGACCCAACTACCAAAGCGGCCAGTGTGGTGAAAGTGAAAGAACTGACTACCCACGATGCCAAAAACTATGCATTAACCCGCCTGGTATTGGTATCGGTTATTACGAAAGACACAAAAGAAGGTCAGCTGGTTAACCTGAACAGTAAAGTTTTACAAGCTACACCCAACCACCCGATGATGACCAAAGACGGCAATATTAAAATTGGCCAGATTGCAGAGGGACAAGAAGTGCTTTGCCTTAATGAGCAGACCGGAAAGTATGAGGCATTCACTGTGCTGCAGAAAAGCGAAAAGGGCGGAGGTGTACAAAAAGTATATAACATTGTAGCCGACGGTGGCAGCACCCTGCTGATGAATGGTGTGATGGTGATGCAGAAGTAATTAACGGCCCTAATAAAACAAAGAGCCCGTCCTGATTTTAAGGATGGGCTCTTTGTTTTATTATAATATCGTTTACTTCAGGCTTGTGCGAACCTTCTTAACATCAGCAGACTTTATAGCTGCAGCTTTATTTCCGAAGCTATTGCGAACATAAGTTAATACATCGGCTATTTCCTGGTCGGTAAGTGTAGCTTGTGGGGGCATTACATTGGTGTAGGTATCGCCGTTTATTTCCACGTTCTCGTTAAAGCCCTTCAGTACAATTTTAATGATCTTATTCTTATCGCCCAGTACATAGCTGGTTTTTATAAGCGGTGGGTTCATGTTGGGTACGCCGCCGCCATCGGCCTGGTGGCAGGTGAGGCAGTAGAGGGTATAAACTTTTTTGCCTGCGGCCACCGATGCGCTCAATCCACCCGCAGGCGCTTTCGCGGCAGGTTTATGTGCCTGGGCATAAGTACTGGCAAACGAAAAACTAATCAACAGTGTTAGGATGCAATAAAATTTCTTCATTATTTTTTATAAGATATACGATATACAGTTCCTTTTACGTCGTCGGTTACATAAAGCGAACCATCTGCACCCTGGGCCAGGCCGCAAGGTTTATGATCGGGGCGACCGGCGGCAGTTTTTTCAGGACTACCCGAAAAATTATCGGCAAATATTTCCCAATCGCCTGATGGCTTGCCGTTTTTAAATGGCTGGAAAACTACGAAGGTACCTGCCTGCGGTTCCGGTGCGCGGTTCCACGAGCCATGGAACGCGATGAAAGCACCGTTCTTGTATCGTTCAGGAAATTGATTGCCGGTATAGAACAGCAAGCCGTTAGGGGCAAGGTGTCCAGGAAATGCTACTGCCGGATCGATAATAGACTTATCGCCTTCCTTTTTCTTGTCGCCGCCATATTCAGGCGCTAAGATTTTTTTGTGCTGTATCTGGTCGTAGTAGATATATGGCCAGCCGGCATTGTCGCCCTTTTTCAACGCGTACATACATTCGGCGGGCAGTTCTGCCGATTCTTTGGTGGTATACATGTCCGGGAAGATATCGTGTAACTGGTCGCGTCCATGTTGCATTACAAATAACTGGTTCAGTTGCTGGTTCCAGTCGAGGCCCACTACGTTACGCAAACCAGTGGTATAGCGCACGCCATCTTTATAAGTTTGGTTCAGTTTATCAGCTCTGAACATCCAAATGCCACCTGCCGAATCTAATATCGGGCAGCCGGGGATCCCCATCGAGCCTTTGGCACGGTCTTCCTTTTGGCAGGAGTTTGAATAGGCACCGATGTTTACGTAAACATTGCCGTCGTTATCCAGCACAATAGATTTTGTTTCATGCTGACGGCCCATTTTCAAGTCCCGGATGATCCTTTCAGGTTCGTTCGGGTTGATCACTTCGTAATTAGCGTTCAGTTTATAACGAAAAACTTCGGTATTAGATGACGCATACAAGTAGCCATTTTTAAGGTAGATACCAGTGCCACCATAATTTGCAAAGCCCGATACCTTGGTAGCCTTACCGTCAGCGCCTTGTTTATATACTAAAATAGCTTTGCCTTCCTTATCAGGACGGGCCAGTTTAAGGTAAATGATACCATTGGGCGCTACAACAATATGCCTGGTGCGCGCACCGGTTTCGGCAGTAATATTTGCGCTGAAGCCCGCAGGCAGTTTAAGGCCGGTGTTATCTTGCTTACTATCAACGGCTTTGTAAAATGCCGTTCGGAAACTGGGGCCAACTATTAAGATAGCGGCAGTGATTAACATCGGTAAAAACGATGCTAACAGGGTTTTCTTTTTCATGGTAGATCTTTACTAAGGTCGCGTTACAATAATACGTTAAACGGTTGAAATTGTGTTGTATAAATTACACTTACTTATTTGTGTATAATATATTTTACAATACGGTTATTTGCTACAGCTTTGGCGGTTAGTAGTATACGGTAAATATCCTGCTGATGCCAGCTTGACTTTAAACCCTGGTCTTCAGGCGTAACCAGGTCGATCTTTTCCTTCTTTACATCCCATACGGTAGCGTCATACTCAAGTGTTAATTTTTGACCGTTCGGTAAGCCGAATATCAATTTACCCGCCTGGCTGATATCGGTAGGGCATACCGTCATAAAACTTTGGTTTAATGTTTTTACTGGTGCGGATGCTTTGTAGTTATCTGTGATCTCGATCCTGCCCGATTTATTAACAGTTACATCACGCTGCCAGCTATTAATTGCGGCCGTGGCGGGGTAAGCATCCTTAATGTCCATCGTCAGTTTGGCTACCGATTTATCAAGGTCGTATTTTACATTGCTTGCAGCGAATTTAACACCGGCACTTTGCGCGTTTCCATTAATTACCGGCAGGTTATGAAAAGGAGAGGTGTTAAACCACAATTCATATCGCTCCTTACCAAAGGTGCGCGCCGTATAAGTACCCGACCCCACATCAATAATAACCGGGTAGCCATCAGCATAAATCATAAAATCGCCGACATCATTGTGGTTATGGCTCTCGCCATTATTACCCGCATGCGATGCTACAAACAGGCCATTGTTAGTACGTGATACCATCAACTGCACATCGCTGAACCAGGCATCAGGCACATCGGTGTATTTATTATCACTGCCTGACAGCGTATTTAGTGCGAACATATTATATAAGGTTCGTGTACGATGAAATTGCTCGATAGCCACAGCCTTATGTTGGAGATTGCTGAAGGCCCAACTACCGAATGCGGTCATCTTCGGATCGTTAACGGCCTTGCCGAAGCGATAGATCATCACACCATCGGCCGAAATTTCGGGGTGAGCATCGGCCACGTTGATAAAGTATTTGCCGGCAATGTGCGTTTTATAAATATAAGCCGCCATTTTTTGGATAAAGGGATCGGCATAAATACTCAGTTTATTATTGCTTACATCAGCCAGTTGGTTCAATACATCAAACACAGCGCCTCCCGCCGCAAACCAGTAGCTGGGCCCTTCATCGCAACCGGCGTCGTCGCCAAGCCCGTTGATGTACTGATCGGTAATTTTCATGGCTATTCCAATAGCCTGCGCGCGCTTAGTTTCATCCTTTTCAAGCAGCAGGTTGGCAGTAATATAATTGCTCATGATCCAGGGCGCCCAGTTATTTAGCTTAGCGTCTGGCTTTCCGGCGCCCATCCAGCCATACTTAGCGGTAAGCATAGGGGTGAGGAGCCTGCGGTTCACTTCGTAATAAATGCGCGGGCGGATCAGTTTTGAAACCTTTTCCAGCTTTGGGCCAACAAAATAATCTGCCCAGGCTAAAGTGGCTGCGGTTTCGGCCGAGAATAGTTCGACTATCGGCTCCTGCGCGTCGGGCAAGCCTGAACCTGCCTTTTGCGCGCTCAGATGGGCCGTGGCCCCCCAAAATGTTTCCTCGCATATCGACCATATACCATCGGCAATATGATCGGTGAAGCGGCCCTTATCTTCAACAGCCTCGGCCATTATCATGTCAAATAACTGGTTGCGCTTAGCAAAAGAGAGCGCCTCGTAATGGCTGCGGTTGCCGGTGCGCACATATTCAAGCGTTACGGTGGCAGGGATATCGTTAAAAGGTTTCTTCAAAGCTGCTTCACCGTTGTTAATGATCTTTTTGATCAGTGTATCGGGCAGTTGCCTGCGCCATTCGGCGGCTGTTTTGGGGAATGGCTGCCATGTACTTTGCGGGATGAGCCATTGCCCAACTTGCTGCATACTGAATTTTTGCAGCAGGTTACGCTGGGTTACCTGCGCCTTTAAGCTAAATGCAACGCAAAACAGCCATAAAGCTGTAAGCAATAGCCTGGTTTTTATTTTCATTGGTTATAAAAGATGTAGTGGCAATAAATATCATAAAAAAAATTTAATTCTGCCCGGATGGCATTTGTCGATATTTTATCAGCTTAAAAATTGAAAATATTCATATTTGTAGAATTTTATATCTTAAAAATAACTTAAAACAAAGTATAGTTTTATGAAATTTAAATGAAACGGAATTTGTTGCGATAATTATTAAACCATGGGTGGTGATATCCGTCTATTATACTAAAGAAACAAAAACTTAAAAAAATGAAAAAGCTCATCATAATCTCAGCAATGGTTTTAGGTGGTTTAGGTGTAAAGACCGCTGATGCTCAAATAGGTATCCGTATTAATTTAAACCTGGGCAGCCACCCGGTTTATACTCCCGCTCCCGAGCCGGTAGTTGTTAACGAACCTGTATACGATGACTATTATTATTACCCCGAAGTAGAAGCTTATTACAGCGTTGCCGAACATTGCTACTACTACCAGGATGGCGACCGCTGGATAGCCGCGGCTTACCTGCCAGGCATGTACCACAACTTTGACTGGAGGACTGCCCGCCGGTTTGAGATACGCACAAACCGTCCGTTTATGCACCACGATGTTTACCGTGGCCGGTTTGGCGGATATGTTAACCGTGCAGACTTTTACGCAAGGGCATATCCCGGCAGAGACCGTTACGACCGTGATCCGTACCGTGGCCGCGAACAATACGGCAACCGTGGCTGGAACCAGTCAAACCGTAACGACTACGACAGGCGCGATGACCGCGACCGTGGCGGCCGCGACAACAACTATAATCAGCCTCAACCCGACAGGAACCAGGGCGGTTACGGTCAAGGCCAAAACAATGGTGGCTACAACCAACAAAACCCCGGCCGCAATCAAGGTGGCTATGGTCAGCCAGGCCAAAACCAGGGCGGTAACCAACAACCCTCACGAGGTGAACAGGGTGCTGGCCGTGGAAACGGTGGCAACAATGGTCAGCCAACTAACCATGGCCAGGACAGGGGCGGTAACAACGGTGTTGAACAGCACTATGCCGCTAACAAAATGGGCATGATACAGGACAGCCGTGAGTTTGCCGCAAGACCAGTACGTCCGTAATTAATATTACCAACTCAACATATATTATAAAAGCCGCCCCCGGATTCGGGGCGGCTTTTTTGTGTATCGTCCTGTAGACTCACCCCGACCACGCTTCGCTGGTCGGCCCTCTCTTCGCTGCGCAAAAAGAGGGCAGGAGTTGTCGTGTTCATGTAACGATGGGTTTCAAATCCATCGCTACCGATAATTATATCCTCTTTGCGAAGCAGAGAGGGGGGGGCGAGCGAAGCAACGACCGGGTGAGTCTACTCAATACGCACTCGCCTCATCCAACACCCTAACCCCCTCCTCACTCAAATTCAGCTCAGTGGCATCAATCAGGTCCTTTAACTGGCCGATACTCGTCGCGCTGACAATAGGGGCAGTGATGGACGGGCGCGACATTAACCAGGCCAAAGCCACGCTGGCTTGTGATGTTTGGTATTGGTCGGCTATTTTATCTAAACTGTCCAATATCCTCAGGCCGCGGTCGTTTAGGTATTTGGTCATGCCGCCGCCGCGTTTGCTTTTGTTAAAATCTGCTTCAGAGCGGTATTTGCCTGTCAGAAACCCGCTGGCCAGCGAGTAGAATGGCACAACGCCTAAGCCACGTTCAAGGCAAAGCGGTTCAAGGTTCGTTTCATAATCCTGTCGTGCGTATAGGTTATATTCAGGTTGCAGGGTTTGATAAGATGCGAGGTTTTTTTCGGCACTTACCTGTAAAGCTTGAGCTAAACGGTTTGTTTTGTAGTTCGACGCGCCGATCACTCTAACCTTTCCCTCTTTTATCAATTGGCTGTATGCCTCAAGTGTTTCCTCGAAAGGTGTGTTCAGGTCGTCATCGTGCGATTGGTACAGGTCGATATAATCAGTTTGCAAGCGTTTTAAGGAATCTTCGATCGCTTGTTTGATATACCCGGCTGCAAGCCCCTTTTTGCCATCGCCCATATCCTTGCCAACCTTAGTGGCCAATACAATTTTATCACGCTTGCCCGATCGCTTAAACCAGTTACCAATAATGGTTTCCGATTCGCCACCCTTATTTCCCTGCACCCAGCGCGAGTATACATCGGCGGTATCTACAAAGTTAAGGCCGGCGTCGGTAAAGGCATCCAGCAGTTTAAAGGAGGTGGCTTCGTCTATCGTCCAGCCAAATACATTGCCGCCAAACATTAGCGGACTAACAGCTATCCCGGTTTTTCCTAATTCGCGTTTTTCCATGCAATAAATATAAGGCTATCGGTCTACACCTGAAACCTGTTCGGCCAGTTCATTCACCCAGCCAGAAAAATAGGGGTCGCTTCCACCCACGCGGTGCCACCCGCCGGTAGCATCCTGCGCTATGATCAGGTGCAGGGTTTCATCGGTTGATAAAAATTCGTAGGCGCTCTTATAGCCGTCATGGCCAATAACCCTGGCAAGGCCCTCAATAGGCCCGTCAGATCCGGTAAGGGTTACATCAATTGGTGCTTTCATAGTTTATTTATATTCAGTTGTAACAGCGCAAATAGGATTGTGTTTAGGCCGGTTTGTAATGGCAATGTTAATTACGCTGATATTGTTAGTATTTATTAAGCCTGTGTTGGGATAATGTTAAAACCATACTATTGCAAGCGTGTTCATTTACAATAAGTTAAAACAGGAGTAGGATTATGAAATACTTCCAGGTGGCCCAGGGAGTGTGGGGCATGAAATTATTTTACGTAAATGTATATATGATCGCCAATCGCAGGGATTTTGCAAAGGGCTGGGTGTTGGTTGATGCAGGGCCGGCCGGTTCGGGCGATAAGATCATTAAAATGGCCGAAAATCTCTTTGGCAAGGGGACGCAACCCAACGCCATTATACTGACACACGGCCATGCCGATCATTCAGGTTCGGTACCTGAATTATTAAAACACTGGGATGTACCGGTTTATGCGCATGAATTTGAAATACCGTATTTGACTGGCCAGTCGGCGTATCCGCCTGCTGATCCAAGCGTAGGACATGGGTTGATGAGCTTGCTTTCCGTATTTTTCAGCCGCTCGCCGGTTGATTTAAGCGGTCATATTAAACCGGTAAATATGGCCGGCGGCCTTGATGAACTGCCTGAATGGAGGGTGGTTTTTACCCCGGGACATTCGCCGGGGCATATTTCGTTGTTTTTTCCACTTAATACCACCCTTATAGCGGGCGATGCTGTAGCTACCACCCATGCAGAGTCGGCCATTGGCTTATTGGGCGATGTGAAGAAATTATCAGGCCCGCCAATGTATATGACACCCGATTGGGCGTCGGCAGAGCAATCAGTCGGCATATTGGCGCAATTAGAACCACGTATTATAGCTGCCGGCCATGGCCCGGTATTGCGCGGCAGGGAAGCGACCGAAGCACTAAAACAATTGAGCGCCAATTTTAACGCAATAGCAGTGCCTTCAAGTGGCCGATACGTTGATAAACCCGCGGTGGCCGACGAAACAGGCACTAAGTACATCCCCCCATTTACGGTAAGCACAAAGTTTAAGGCAGCAACTATATTGCTGGGCATGTTGGCAGGTTTTATGATAACTAAACAAATCAGGGCTTAAGGTGTTAGTGTAAACTAAAATCATGGCCGATGGATCTGTTTTTCATTATTGCTTTACTGGTTATTACAAGCGCGGCCTACTCGTACATTAATGCCCGGTTTATCAGGTTGCCGGGTACTATCGGCATTATCTCGCTTGCTATCGGGGTGTCTATCGTTGTTCTTATTATCGATAGCCTTAACCCTGCCGCGGCAAAATACCTTACCGTGCTGGCAAAAAATATCGATTTCTCGCGCACGGTTTTAAACATTATGCTGGGTTTCCTGTTGTTTGCCGGATCCTTTAACCTTAATGTTAAAAAGCTAAAACGGGAAATGCGCCCGGTTTTACTGCTCAGCACTTTAGGCGTGGTGATATCTACCGTCATCTTCGGGGCGCTGTTTTATTTTATCGCGCCTATATTTCATATCTACGTACCACTGGTTTACTGCCTTTTGTTTGGCGCGCTGGTATCACCCACAGACCCGGTGGCGGTTGGGGCTATCATAAAAAATTCACGCTTACCGGCCCACTTGGAAACCATTATTTCCGGTGAATCCCTGTTTAATGATGGGGTGGGCCTGGTGCTTTTTATAACGCTGCTGGAGATTACCGAATCGGGCATTAATGATATTGATTTTGGCAATGCCGTGGTACTTTTTGTACGCGAGGTATTTGGCGGTATAGCGCTGGGGCTTTTATTCGGCTTTCTGGCGTTTAGGTTGATGCGATCGATAAAAGATTTTCAGACGATAGTTCTCGTATCCTTATCCCTGGTAATGAGTATTTCGCTGGTAGCCACTTATTTCCATTTGTCTATCCCGCTGGCAGTCGTTTCGGCAGGCTTGTTTGCCGGGAACCGGTCTATTAATTTAGATGATCAGGAGCATTCGCACCAGGCGCTGGAGCGCTTCTGGCAATTGGTTGATGAGTTGCTAAACACCATTTTGTTTGTGATGATAGGTTTGCAAATGGTGAATTTTCCATTCCTGAACAATTATTGGATGACCGGCAGCCTGGCTATTTTGCTGATACTGGCCGCGCGTTGGGCAAGCATTGCCTTACCGCTCATCTTTTTAAAACGGTCGCTCAATGTAAATCACAGCAATGTGAAGATCCTGACCTGGGCCGGCCTGCGGGGCGGGATATCTATAGCCTTAGCGCTATCCTTACCCCATACCAAATACCGCGAACTAATACTGGCCGGCAGTTATTTCGTAGTGATATTTTCTATTATTGTACAGGGTTTAACACTAAACCGTGTAATTAATTCGATTTACAAGGCCGATCATGCTGACGCGAAATAACTTACCTTGCCGTTTTCATGTACTCCGCTATTTCTTTTTCGGTATTGTGCGGGCTATCACTTAGGGATTTAATGATATTATTCCGCTCGGTCTCTGTGCGGTTTTGGCTAAGCTTCTTTTTAGCCTGCAGATCGGTAACAACAATATCGAACGCTATAATGCCTTTTATCATTTTTAGTTTATAATCCATAGGCAACTTTTCCCATTGTCTTGCATACGCAATATCATAAAAGGCTACCATTTTATCTAATACTTGCAACTGTTTGTCTGTATCGTGCACAATTTTGGCTTGACCATAGGCGTGTATGGCAATATAATTCCAGGTGGGTACATTTTGCTCTTTTTCGTAATTAACGGGCGAAATATAAGCATGCGGCTCGGTGAAGATCACCAGCGCTGTTGCTTTTTCAATATCTGCAGCCTGCGCGTTAGCCCTTGCAAAGTGCGATGACAGGATCAATTCATCATCCTGTTGCTTGACCAGGAAAGGCATATGAGTAGCCTGGGGGTAATTATTATTAGCTGTAATCAGCGTAGCAAAACTATACCGTTGCATAAAGGCAACGGCTTCCTGCCGGTCATCAAGCTGAAAATGTTTGGGGATATACATGGTGTGAGTTACTTCCTTTTTATTAAATAAACCGATTGCAGCGTTTCGCCGCGGGTGTCGCTATTAATAAACGCGGGCAAAATATTTTCTTGTGGATAATCGATTCCGTACCATATAATATTAAATGCAACATGGTTTTGTATAAGATAGGTAAGGGCATCCTTATCAACGTAGAAAACCGCGCCTTTTTCTGTTTGGGTGGATGCCAATTGATCAAGAGCGACCAGCTTTACCGGCCTGTCGCAATAAAACTGGAAGATATTATTCTGATCGCGCAGAGAATATACCGGGCTTTCACTCGGGATAATTGTGTTAACGGCTTCGGCAGCTTTTATCGGGCCTTTAAAGCCAACTATTACCGGGTATAAAGTGGTGTTAACATAAAATCCAACAAATAGCATCGTCGCACAAGTCAACATAAACAAACGGATATGCGTTTGAGCCTTACTTTTAAAAATGATATAATATGCGGCAGCTAAACACAGTAAACCTATCACCAAAAAATAATTGGCAGCCGGCTCCAAAAAGTAATGCAGTACCAAAATCACCAACAGAAATGCTGCCATATAAACCCACTGCGCTATCGACCGGAATTTACCTTCGGCCTTATTGTTTACTACTTCACAACAGAAATTAGCCGTTGGAATAGCAAACAGCGGGAAGATGATATTGGTATAAAACGGTAATTGAAAACTGGATATCGAAAACAGTATCAGCAAAATAAGCCCACCGCTTAAAGCATAATATTCAGGCTGACCGATTCCTTTAACTATCTTCCTGACTGAACGGAAAGCTGCGTAATAAAACAGCAAGCACCATGGCGCGAATGCCCACAACAAGGTGTGGATGAAGAAAAACACATCGCCTTTAGGGCGGGTAATGGGGCCATTATTGGCAAATCGCCCAAACTGGCTGTCCCACAAAAACCATTTTAAACCCGATACGCCATGCCTGCCAAACACCGTTTTCTCCGGATGGACATCGAACTGGATGTAAAGAGCGTATAGCTCAGGTATAATGAAAATGATAGTAAGCAATACCAATGCTATCCATTTGATACGGAAGATCTCCTTATACTTCTTTTGCAGGATTAGTTGCCCGCCCAAAGCGCCATAAATTGGCACAACAACGAAGATGCCTTTGGTCATGATGGCAAAAGCGGTTAGCAGTGCCGCTAAAACAAACTGACCAATGCTAAAGCGCTGTTCAAGGTTACTGATATGATAGATCGCCCCGATAATAAAGGCCATCAGGTAAGGCTCGGCACGCACATCGGTGTTTGACATGATGATATGCAGCGATGTGCTGACGATCAGCACCGCCATCATAGCTGTTAACTCGCCATAGTGTTTTTTAGTGAACAGCCAGGTGTAAAGCAGGCTCAGTAAAAAGCAAATAAGGGCGGGCAGTTTATAAGTCCAGGTATGGATGCCGAATAGCTTAAAACTAAACATGATGAACCAAAAGGGGAGGTGGGGCTTATCCAACCAATCGCGACCGTAGCTGAACAGTTGGAAAAAGTTGCGCTTGTAGATCAGTTGTTTGGCGATGGAAGCGTACAGGCCGGGATCATCTGTAAAAAAGGCTGTATTTATAGTGCATAGATTTATAAAAACAGCCAATGCCAGCAATAATAAAAAGCCACTGGGATATTTAAAATTTGTATTTAATGCCAACATATAAAATTACCAGATGGTTATGGGTTTTATCGGTTGCAATATTACTAAATAAAAAAGTGCATGCCCCCGTTATTCATTATGATTGATTTGATCAAGACAAATTAAGACTCCGGCTATTTCAATTGAACTTTAAATATATTAGGTTTGATGGCCAGCAATATTATATGTCTATTACAAAATCTACCATTACCGATGTCGGGGAATTGAATATATTAGTTAATTCGGCCTACAGGGGCGATAGTTCAAAAAAAGGGTGGACTACAGAAGCTAACCTGCTGGCTGGTAACCGTATTGATGAAGAAACCATCGTGGGGTATCTTGCCAACCCCGCCATCACTATTTTAAAATACACCAACGATGAGGGCTCAATAAAGGGCTGTGTTTACCTGGAAGATAAAGGCGATAAATTGTATTTAGGCATGCTTTCTGTTTGGCCTGAGATGCAGGCCGCTGGTATTGGCCGCCTGTTATTACAGGAAGCCGCAGTCCTGGCATCAGAATTGAGCCTGCCGGCTATCAGCATCACCGTTATATCTACCCGTACCGAACTGATAGATTGGTATATACGCCGCGGGTTTAAGGCTACCGGCGAAGTACAACCTTTTCATGCTGAAGAGAAATTTGGGATACCTCATGAGCCTATTGAGCTGATCACAATGGAAAAAATAGTAAATAAATGATAGTTCCAATATTATTTACAGATCTGATAGAAAATAAAGACCGTAATTATCGGCACTAATTGATCATACCCAATGGAGTACCTTATTTACATTAGTACGGCAAAAAAACTGCTTGACACTAAGGAGCTAACAGACATTTTGCACGTTAGCCGCCGTAATAATAAGCAACATCATATCACCGGTGTTTTACTTTATAGCGAGGGCACATTCATCCAGTTATTGGAGGGGGAGCCAGAATCGGTTAATATAGTTTATGACCTGATCGTACGGGATAGCCGTCATAAAAATATCATTAAACTAATCCATACATCAACAGATAAACGAAGTTTCCCCGATTGGACGATGGGGTTTAAGATCATTAACATAAACGATATGGGGGCTTTAGAAGGATATTTTAACCCGCAAAAACATATAATTACCAATAATGACAATCACCCGGGTGTAGCCATGATCAAAACATTTGCCGATAACAATATGTATTATTAGTTACCACGCATTATCATTTAACTGTTTTTTTAATAGTAATACCGTATTTTTAAAACGATGACTGATTGTTTTAAAAATTTGTTCGCAGCTGCGTTTTTGTGCCTGCTTAGTTTTACTGCAATAGCACAAACTGACACTACACAGCAGGTTGCCGCAAATAGGGCAAACAGCCGTCTACAGCAGCAAAAACCTTATATTATTCTGGTATCAGCTGATGGCTTCAGGTATGATTATGCCGAAAAGTATCATACCGAACATTTATTAGCCCTGGCCAACAGCGGCGTTAGGGCCGCCTCGCTGATGCCCTCGTTCCCATCTATTACCTTTCCTAATCACTATACGCTGGTTACTGGTTTGTACCCGTCTCATCATGGCATCATCAGCAACCGGTTTTATAATGCTGAACATCAGTTATATTACTCGAAAAATAGTACCAATACCGGGGTGAACTGGTATAACGGTACCCCGATATGGACACTGGCCGAACAGCAGAGAATGTTGAGCGCCTGCTTTTACTGGGTAGGATCGGAGGCGACAATAAAGGGCGTACAGCCAACCTATTATTATCATTTTAACAAGGATATTTCTATCCATAACCGCATACAGGATGTACATAACTGGCTAATGCTGTCGCCTGAGAAACGTCCGCACCTGATTACCTTTTATTTGCCCGAGGTTGACCAGATCAGCCATAAAAAAGGGCCTGACGCGCCGGAAACCATTAAAGTCATAAAATATATTGATTCTGTTGTATATGAATTGACCAAAACAGTGGCTAAAACCGGGCTGGATGTTAATTTCATTTTCCTTTCAGATCACGGAATGGTTAAAATACCTACCGACAATCCGTTGCCGACGCCTGCAGCGCTTGATACCGCCAATTTTATTATTACATCGGGCGAGGGTTTGTTGGTAAACGTATATGCTAAAAAGGGACACGAAAATGCGGTTATGCAGGCTTATCAGCAATTACTAAAAAATGCCGGGGATAACTATAAAGTATTTTTAAAAAACAATGTGCCCGATTCCTTGCATTATGGAAAAAAAGATGACAGGGCGGGGCATATAGGTGATATTGTGCTATTGGCCAACTATCCGCATATTTTTATATTGAACAGCGCTTACGTAGAACCTGGCGCGCATGGGTACGAACCGCATGACATAAAGGATATGCAGGCCACATTTTACGCCTGGGGGCCGGATTTTAAAAAAGGCGTACAAATTCCAACATTTAATAATGTGGATGTATATGCTATTATCGCCAAGGTGCTGCGCCTAAAGATCACCGAAAAGATCGACGGAAATTCAACTATTGCCGATAAGATCGTTATTCCCTATCAAAATAAATTTTAGCGTAGCCCTTAACTGGCTATGGGCAGGCTGTTGCTCAGATCCATATAGCGCTTAAAGTTCTGAATATCATCTTCCACCATTTTCTTAAACATCGGGTTGATCAGATGGGCAAGGGTAGCGCCGATCAATCCGGCGGGTGGGTGATACATAATTACTACGTGTATAAGCGTAACCCCGGGTTCAGGCGTATCTATAAAACGTACTTTACCTGTTGTTTGCAAATTTGCACCCGGTACTGATGACCACGCGATCAGTTCGCCAGGCTCATCGTGTGTGATCTCCGCGTCCCAACTAAGCGCGGCTATATCTACCGGTAGCTTTAACGACCAGCGGGAGCTGCCATTGTCCAGCATTTCCACACTTTTTAAATGGTTCATAAACAAGGGCAAGTTCTCCAGCCGGCGCCAAAAAGTATATAGTTCTTCACGCGGTTTATCAATCGTTACCGATGTGCGGATGGCTATGCTTACAGGTTCGGTAGAGGTTTTGCCAACTTTCTCGTACAGTTCGCAGTGGCCGGTTAAGCCACGGCTTAATAAATATCCGCTTGTACCCAATTTAAATAAACTGGTTACCGGGCTGCTGAAAATATGCACCAAACCCGAAAAGCCCATCTTTACGCCTGCAATTACAGATACATAGCGCTCGGGCCATTTTAAATTAATATGTGCGGTATCGGCCATCGAATGGCCGCTTATTGAAGCTGTTAGTGTTGCCATGATATTAATAAAACCCGGGTAGCATACAAAAGGTTTTGGTTGCTGATAAATATTTAATCAGAAAGAAAATCGACCAGCATATAGATAATTATCCTGTTACCGAACTTGTTATTATTGATCTGTTTTTTACATTTGCACCGCTTTAGGTTTGCAATGCATGCATAATGTTTTGCAATTAAAAGGGAATCCGGTGTAAGTCCGGAGCTGTCCCGCAGCTGTAAACTCTGATAACCAATGTCCATTCTAAATGGTCACTGCCCCGATACTTATCGGGATGGGAAGACCGGACAAAGGAGAGTGAGCCAGAAGACCTGCCCATAGCGCATATTATTCATAGCTTTCGGGGATTGAAGCTTGGATGAGAATACCGCTATTTTGTGTATTTCCCATTCGGATCTTTCATTTTCTGTATGCTGTGGGTTAAAACTCACAACAACATGAAAAAAAATTGTGTTTACGTTGTTGCAGGCCTGGGGCTTGCACAACTGGCGCTGTTGAGTACAGCAGCGCGCGCGCAGGACACTGCACGTGTACTACAGGATGTAGTGATCACCGCTACAAAGGCTAATCAAAAACAATCGCAAACAGGTAAGGTGACTACGGTGATCACGCGGCAGGAACTGGAACGTAGTTCGGGCAAGTCGGTTGCGCAATTATTAAGCGAACAGGCTGGCATTGTTATTAATGGAGCGAACGCTAATCCCGGCCTTAACAAAAGTGTTTACATGCGCGGCGCCGATAACAAGCATACGCTTATTTTACTGGATGGTGTGCTGATATTCGACCCGTCAAATGTGGGCGGCGCTTTTGATCTGCGCTTGTTATCAGTCGATCAGATCGATCATATAGAGATCCTCAGGGGCGGGCAATCTACCCTTTACGGATCTGACGCTGTGGCCGGGGTGATCAATATCATTACAAAGAAAGATGGTACGCCAACACCGGGTGTTAATGGTGTGGCCAGCGCCGGAAGCTATGGTACCGTTAAAGGTAATATCGGGTTAACAGCGCAGGTAAAAAATCTAAGCTATAATATCAATTACAGCCACGAGCGCAGCGATGGTGTATCGGAAGCTGCCCAGCCTGCCACAGCAACCAGCTTTTACGATAAGGATGGATACAGCCAGGACGCGGTAAACGCGCAGTTTGGCATTAAAATTACTGATAAGTTTAAGATCAACCCGTTTGTACGCTTTTTACAAGGCAAATATAATTATGATGACGGCGGCTATGCCGATGGTGGCAGCTATTTTACCAGCAAGCACTTAAATTTGGGTACTAATGCCACTTATAATACAGGGAAGGGCTTGTTTAATTTTAACTATAGTTACGAGAATACCGACCGTAGTTATGTATCGCCACAGTATGGCGCAAGCCCGTATACCGGCCGCTTAAACTTTGCCGAATTATATTATAATCATCAAATTACCGATCATATTAAGATATTGGGTGGTATAGATAACCGTAATTCGCGCATTAATGCCGGCGGAACCGCCAGGGTAGATTCATCGGCTAATTTGCTGGGCGCTTATGCTTCGGTGTTTTTAAACGATATCGGTTCGTTTTTTAATTTAGAAGCCGGCGGAAGGTATAGCCATCATACCAAATTTGGCGATAACTGGACATCTTCATTTACACCATCGTTCAACATCATTCAAGATGATAAACTAAAGATATTCTGGACTGCGTCAACTTCATTCAAAGCGCCAGACCTTAGCGCTTTATACGGGCAATTTGGCCCTAATCCGGCCCTGCAACCCGAAAAATCGCGTGAGTACGAAGCCGGGTTCAGTACATCGCCTGTAAAACAATTTAATTTAAGGGTTGATGTTTACCAGCGTAAAGTAACTAACGCCATTGTTTACCTGTACCCGCAGGGTTATATTAACCAGGATAAGCAGGACGTGAAAGGTATCGAAGTTGAGCCCTCGGCAACGGTGGGCATTTTTACCCTGAAAGGCTATTACAATTACTTTGAAGGCAAAGCGATCAGCAAGAACGCCGCCGGCGCAGCATCAGAGTTGGATTACCTGTATCGCCGCCCTGGACATACTTTTGGTTTGTTCGCAGGTGCGCAGGTATCATCTAAGTTTTACGCCAGTCTTAACTATCGCCACTATAGTCAGCGGTATGATTCGTTCTATAATTCGGCTACTTTCGCCACCGAGCTACAAAGCCTAAAGGGTTACGGCCTGTTAGATGGCTATGCCGAGTATAACCTGGTTGGTAAAAAGTTAAAGGTATTTGCCGATGTAAAGAATATCCTGAATGCCAAATACGCGGAATTGTATGGCTACACCGCTTTAGGTACAAACTTTAATGCGGGTTTGAGTTTCAATATTCGTTAAAAAATTGATAGTTTTGCTCAATAACCAATTAGTATGTCATCTCAGCAAAAAATAAACACACGCAACACGGTATTGATATTAATGATTGTATTTGCCGTGGCCATGCGTTTGGTAAGCTACAAGTTTCAGTTTCTGAGCAATTTTACACCTGTAGGGGCAGTAGCCCTGTTTGGTGGCGCTTATTTTAACGATAAGTGGAAAGCCTACCTGGTGCCATTACTAACCTTGTTTTTGAGCGATATTGCCATTAATTATCTGTACACCGGAAAACTGGTACTGTGGTACGGCGGTTCAATTTATATGTACCTGTGCTTCGCGCTGATGGTATTTATTGGTACGATGATAAAAAAGGTAAACGCCTTGAACGTATTTTTAGCCTCGGTAGCATCGGTATTGATACACTGGCTGATCATGGATCTGCCATGGTTATATGGTACGCTTTACCCGCATACTATTGGCGGTTACATGCAATCGCTGGTGGCTGCTATTCCGTTTGAAAAGAATATGGTATTAGGCGATGCGATCTATGGCGCGCTTTTGTTCGGCGGTTTTGAACTGGCAAAAAGCAAGTACACCATTTTACGCAGCAACACCGAATTAGCTTTATAACAGAAAATTTTAAATCCAAATATTAAGGGCGGTGGATTTATCCATCGCCTTTTTTATGCAATATTGTTAGTATGAAAAAGATTGTAGTATTAACCGGTGCCGGCATCAGCGCCGAAAGCGGCTTAAAAACATTCAGGGATAGCGACGGACTTTGGGAAGGATACAACATTGAAGATGTAGCCACCCCGCAGGCTTGGGCGCGTAATCCGGCTTTGGTGCAGGATTTTTATAACGAACGCCGTAAATCGGTATTGGAGGCCAAGCCTAATGCCGCCCACTTTGCCTTAGCTGAGTTGGAAAAGCAATACGAGGTAACCATCATCACCCAAAATATAGATGACCTGCACGAGCGGGCTGGCTCCGCCAATGTGCTGCACCTGCACGGTATCATCACCCGTTCGCAAAGCAGCATCAGCCCCAATTTAACCTACCCACTGGATGGCTGGGAAATAAAAATGGGCGACCTGTGCGAATTAGGCTCACAACTCCGTGCGCACGTAGTATGGTTTGGCGAGGATGTACCGATGATCAGCAAGGCGGCCGAGATCTGCATGCGGGCTGAATTGTTTATACTTGTCGGTTCATCGCTGGCCGTATATCCGGCTGCGGGGTTGGTTAACTATGTTCGGCCCGAAGTACCTAAGTATATTGTTGACCCGGTGATTCCCGAAATACAGGGCCGGCGGGTGTTTACCAAGATCGAGAAAAAAGCGTCAGTAGGTGTATCGGAGTTGGTAGCAGAACTATTAAATGAGCATTAAAATCTAAGGGGCTCATTCATTGCCGTTGGCTTCAGCCAACGGATTAATCAAACAGCAGAGTGGCTTTAGCCGAAACTTTGTCAATAGTTTGGCTAAAGCCACATACTTTGGCAATTATACCGTTGGCTGAAGCCAACGGCAATGAATTATAAATTGGAAATTTGAGCTGAGCTTGTTAAAAGCTACAACTCATAAGCCACACCCTTTTCAGGAATAACCACAGGATAGCCATCCGTTTCTAAAGCAGCAGCCATGGCTTCCATACTGGCAAGCTCGCCATGTACCAGGAAAACGTTCTTGATCTTATTATTGCTCTGACTCTTAACGTTATTCATCAGGTCCTCATGATCGCCGTGCGCGCTTAGTACGTCTGTTTGTTTTATAGTGGCATAAACAGACAGTTCGCGGTCTTTAATGCGAACGATCGGGTCGCCACGCAGCAAGCGGTGCCCTAAAGTACCTTTAGCGCAATAGCCGATGAACAGGATGGTGCAGTAATAATTCTGGATATTATGAAACAGGTGATCCTGTATACGGCCACCCTCCAGCATACCTGCCGATGAGATGATGATGCAGGGTTCGAAGTAGTTGCTTACCTGTTTGCTTTCCTGCAGGCTTTCAATATAGGTGAGGTTATCAAACTCAAACTCGTCGCCTTGCTGATTGTAGAAATCCTTAGCCTCGTCATTAACCAAGTGGTGGTGCTTCCGGTAAACCGTGGTCGATCTAAGCGCCAGCGGACTATCTACAAACACCGGCACAGCGGGTAACAAGCCCTGGCTAAATATCTTATTTAGTGAAAACACTAGCGATTGTGTGCGCCCGATACTAAACGCCGGGATAATCATCCGGCCGCGTTCCTGGATACAGGCTTTTTCGATGGTTTCTATCAGCACCTGCTCAACCGTTTTGTCTTTGGTGTGCATGCGGCCACCATAGGTCGATTCGGTAACCAAATAGTCAACCGGTGGGAGCGGGGACGGATCGTTTAGTACTGGATAGCCCTTACGTCCGATATCTCCGGTAAAGGCAATTGTTTTCTCTTCGCCGTTATCGTTGATCTTCAAGACCGCTGCCGCCGCGCCCAAAAGATGGCCGACAGGGATAAAGGTCAACTCCACATCGCCGTTTAAACGGAACGGTTTATTAAAGCCGATGGTAACAAACTGCTCCACCGTATCCATCACGTGCTTGTGCAGGTACAGTGGTTGCACCCCACTGCTATGCCTGTTCTTGCGGTTATGCTTGCGACTTTTTTCCTGCTTGCTCATAAAAATACTTACCGAATCGAACAGCAATAGTTCGGTCAGATCGGCAGTGGGGGCGGTGCAGAGTATTTGGCCCTGATAACCCAGGCGTATCAGTGTAGGCAGGTTGCCGGAGTGGTCGATATGGGCGTGGGTGAGTATCACCACATCAATATCGGCGGGGTTAAACGGGAAATTCTCGTTCGATTGCATGCTGCGATCCTTATCGTAATCCAACCCGCAATCAATCAGTATTTTATATTGGCCCACCTGCAGCAAGTGCATACTTCCTGTAACTTGCTGTGCGGCGCCATGAATAGTTAGTTTCATTCTTAGTTCATAGTTCATGGATCATGGTTCATAGTATAGAACCATCCATAGTGATTAAATAGAATTTTTGAGGGCCGTTATCATTTTGACTAAGACTTCATATTCTTCATAAAGTGTTTTAAACTGTTCCTCGCTTATATAATTCCTCCTTTTGGCAAGGAATAAACAACTCACCACTTCTATTGCCGATCTTAATGAATAACCTAAAAAACTTTGAATACTGCCTTCGTTTGATCAGTAGACCCTTCTGCAATATTTAAAACAACTGAATCAGCCGCTCTTTTTATTTGAGATACAAGAACAAACAACTCATCTTTAGGGAATGATTTAGTAAGTAAATTGATATGGTCGTCTAAATCAATGGCTTTTTGCCACACTTGAAGATCTTCAAAACGAAAAAGCATGGTTAAATAGTTTTTTGCTGAATATATACATTTTCAAACTATGAACCATGGTCAATGAACCATGAACTATTCCTTACTTACTTTTCTTCTATCGTCTCTTTACTCTCAAATTGTAACTGGCTCAGGTATCGGTACAGGCCCTCCTTATTGTTCATCAGTTCTTCGTGACTGCCGGTTTCTTTAATTGCGCCTTTTTCGATAACCACAATTTGGTCGGCTTCGCGGATGGTTGATAAACGATGTGCGATGATAATAGATGTACGACCTTTCATCAATTCTTCCAGCGCTTCCTGTACCAGGCGCTCCGATTCAGAGTCGAGCGATGAGGTGGCTTCGTCCAGTATCAGTATCGATGGATTTTTTAACAAGGCACGTGCTATGGCGATGCGCTGCCTTTGGCCGCCTGAAAGTTTCACGCCGCGCTCACCTACAACGGTTTCATAGCCCTCAGGGAAGCCCGTAATAAACTGATCGGCATTGGCGCGCTGGGCAGCTTTGATTATTTCCTCTTTAGTAGCGCTTAGTTTACCATAGGCGATGTTTTCCATAATGGTACCGCCAAACAGCAATACATCCTGCGGAACGATGGCTACCTGGTTACGGATATCGGTAAGCGAATAGCTATCAGCATTGCGGCCATCAAACAATATTTTACCTTCCTGCGGATGATAGAATTGCAGGATCAACGATGCCATGGTAGATTTACCCGAACCGCTTGGCCCCACAATGGCCACTTTTTGACCAGCTTTGGCTTCGAATGATATGCTGTTTAACACTGTAATCTCGGGGCGTGAAGGATAGGCGAATACTACGTTATTAAAGCTTAGGTTACCTTCAATATGTTCAACTACTGTATTGTTATGTTCAACCATTTCAATAGGCTCGCCTTCCTCAGCCAATATTTCAAGCACACGCTCGCTGGCGCCCACCGCTTTTTGGATATTGGCATACAACTCCGGGAAGCTACCCATTGATGCGGCCACAAAGATACCGTATATCACAAACTCGGTCAGTTGCCCGCTTGATAATTCTCCGCGGCTTACCAGTACCGATCCGAACCAGATAATCCCGACTATCGAACCGAAAATACAGAACACGATAAACGAAGCAAACACGCCACGGAACTTCGCACCACGCACGGCGATGGCTACCACTTCGCGCAATGATTTATTATAACGGCCGGCCTCATAGGCTTCGTTTACAAAGGCTTTTACATTGGCAATGCCCTGTAAAGTCTCTTCAACAACAGTGTTCGATTCAGCCAGTTTATCTTGTGCCTGGCGCGATATCTTACGAATAAACCGCCCAAACACCACCGCGAACGCGATGAGGAAAGGCAGCATGCACAGCAATAATAAAGTCAGTTTTGGCGATACGATCACCAGGAAAGTGATGCCCCCGGTCAGCACGATGATCTGGCGGATCATCTCGGCCAGTGTAGTGGTAATGGCATCCTGGATCTGCGAAAGGTCGGCCGAGATACGGCTGTTCAGTTCACCAACCCTACGGTTCGAGAAGAAGTTCATTGGCAAGGTGATCAGCTTAAAATAGGTATCACGGCGAATATCGGCCAGCGACCGCTCGGCCACCTGTACAAACCATACTACCCTAAAAAATGACACAAAAGCCTGTGCGAACAGCATCCCGAAAGCCAGCAGACCAATACCGTTAATAGTAGCCGGCAAAAACGAATAATCGTGCTTACCATGCGAAGCATCTATCAGCGAACCTAAAAATTTTGGAAATGTCAGGCCCGTTAAACTGGAGATAAACAGGAAAAAAAGCGCAGCTATAAATTTACCGCGGTAAGGTTTCAGGTACGATAGCAGCTTTACCATGTGCTGTATCGTTTGTTTATTCAATTTTGCTTTCGGCAGTTCTACTCCCTGCTTACTGCCACTATTCAATCGTCCCCGGGCCATTTTTAATATTTAAGTGTCAAAAATCAACCCGCAAAGCTAAACTTTAATAGGGCGTTTTCGGCTAATCAAAAATAAAATTGACAAAAACATGAGTACGAGGATGCCAAACATCATTTTGATGATGTTATCCTGGTGCGCCTTCGCATTTTCGGCATCCTTCTTTGCCTGGTCGAGCGAATTGCGTAACCTGTTTATCGTATTCATGTAGTTAAGATTAGTTCCCTCGGCATCCTGTACACGGGTTTGCACCTGGGTTTGAGCAAAGGCACGGTAATCGAGCAAGATCTTCAGCTGGCGAAAGATCTCATCGTCGGTTTGCACTATATCCATCAATATCTCGTTACTATGGCGAATATCCTTTTTAGTTTGCAGCCCAAAAATGCCGGTATGCTGGCTCAGGCTTTCCTGGTACTGGCCAAACTTTTGCCGGCGGGCGTCGAGCATGCCGTTTATTTTCTTGCGCTGTAAATTATAGGCTAAAGAATCGGATCGGGTTTGGGCGAACGAAGCGCCGGCCGCTAAAAGCAGCAGGCAAATAAGGATCTTTTTCATATCGGCTAAGGGTTACTGAAAATCGATGATAACGCTATCACCCAAATTCAACCCTAATAACCCGCTGGCGTTGCCTTTGTTTATGGCAATTTCCAAATGATCGCTAATGCCGAACAGACAAAGCTTCTCGCCCTCATCAACCTCGTTGTAGTACCAGCTTAACTGGGTAATCACCTCGTTACGCTTAAAATACAGGATAAAGCGGCGGCCCTGCTGTATCTTCATAAACAGTTCCTTGGTGATATTGGTGATCACGTTCTGGAACGAATCGATATAGATCACTACGCCTTTTATCAGGTTTTTCTCAATAACCGGTTGTAGGTTCATCTTCTTTTCAACGCTATCCACAGGTTCGCCAATTTCGGTAAGCTTACCGCCCTGCGCTAAATGACAGGCGGCCTTCACAAAAATATCGGTAAGCGGGAAGTGCAGAAACTTCAGGTCCTGCATAATGCTGATCTCTACCATCTCGTCAGGATCCTTGCCAAACATCAGGCAAAAAATGCCGTTATCGGCCCCAACAAAATAGTGGTTACGGTACCTTACCGCCAGGTACTTAACATCTTTATTGTAAACGGTATCTATACCGATCAGGTGCACTGTCTTTTCGGGGAAATAGTAATAACTATTTTTTAAAATAAAGGCGGCTTGTTGTATATTAAAGGCCTGTACGTTATGGGTAATATCAACTATATTAACTGTTGGCTGTACTTTCAGGATGCTTCCTTTTAAAGCAGCCTGGTAGATATCTTTATCGCCAAGGTCAGTAGTTAATGTAATTATTCCCATTAATATAAAAATATTTATTGCTAATCTTGTACAAGCATTAAGCGCTACAAATATTCAATTTTTTAATCAGAAAAAAATCTGTAACTATAAAATCAATTCAGTTTGAACGAACTAAAAATATCAATTGAACACATCGATCCGGCGGTATTGTGGGGGCCTAACAACGATCATTTCGAGATTATTAAGAAGCAATACCCCAAATTAAAAATTGTAGCCCGTGGCAGCGATGTAAAAGTGTTGGGTGATGAACAGGAGTTAAATTCATTTAACGATAAGTTTAAACAACTGGTAGACCATGTAGATAAGTTTGAATCGCTGAACAGCAACGATGTAGAACGTGTCTTCGGCGCCAAACAATCGACGGCGCCTGCAAATACCGAGGGCGGCTCTGATAAATCTACCACAGGCGAAGTAATTGTATTTGGCCCTAACGGCATTATGGTGAAGGCCCGCACGGCCAACCAGCGCCGTATGGTAGATAGCATCGCCAAAAACGATATCCTGTTTGCTATTGGCCCCGCAGGTACCGGTAAAACTTATACAGCGGTAGCGCTGGCCGTACGCGCGTTAAAGAATAAAGAAATCAAACGCATCATCCTTACCCGCCCGGCGGTTGAAGCAGGGGAGAACCTTGGCTTTTTACCGGGCGACCTAAAGGAAAAGATAGACCCGTACCTGCGCCCGCTATACGATGCGCTGGACGATATGATCCCTGCCGAAAAACTGAAGCTTTATTTAGAGAACCGAACTATAGAGATAGCCCCGCTGGCCTTTATGCGCGGCCGTACACTGGATAACTGCTTTGTGATATTGGACGAAGCCCAGAACGCCACCGATATGCAGCTGAAGATGTTCCTGACGCGTATGGGGCCATCGGCTAAGTTTATTGTTACGGGCGACGTTACCCAGATAGACTTACCTAAAAAGCAACAGTCGGGCTTGTTTACAGCTTTACGGATCCTGAACGATATCAAAGGCATCGACCTGATCTACCTGACCGGCGAAGACGTGGTACGCCACAAACTGGTAAGGCGCATTTTGGAGGCCTACGGGGATATACAATAGTTAGTTAATTAGTGAATAGTTGATTAGAGATTAGGTTTCAAATCAACTATTCACTGGTTAACTAATCTCTAATTACTAATAATGAACGCGATAAAAGAAACACATTTTAATTTCCCCGGGCAAACCGGTTTTTATAAAGGTAAGGTACGGGATGTTTATACTGTACAGGATAAATACCTGGTGATGGTGGTATCCGACCGCATCTCGGCATTCGACGTGGTGCTGCCCGAGGCAATTCCATACAAAGGACAGGTACTAAACCAGATAGCTGCTACATTTTTAAAAACTACCGAAGATATTGTACCAAACTGGGTAGTAACCGTACCCGACCCAAGCGTAACCATTGGCCGCATTTGCGATCCGTTTAAAGTAGAGATGGTGATACGTGGCTATTTAGCCGGCCATGCCTGGCGCGAATATAGTGCCGGTAAACGCCAGGTTTGCGGCGTAGCGCTACCTGATGGTTTAAAGGAGAATGATAAATTGCCTGAGCCGATCATCACCCCAACCACCAAGGCATCGGTAGGGCATGATGAGGATATCTCACGCGAAGATATCCTGGCCCGTGGTATCGTATCGGAAGAAGATTATATCCAATTGGAAGCTTACACCCGTGCCATATTTACCCGTGGTACCGAAATTGCCGCTAAGCGTGGCCTGATACTGGTTGATACCAAATACGAGTTTGGTAAAGCCAATGGCACCATCTACCTGATAGACGAGATCCACACGCCAGATTCATCGCGCTATTTTTATAGCGAGGGTTACGAAGAGCGCCAGCAAAAAGGCGTGCCGCAAAAGCAGTTATCAAAAGAGTTTGTACGCAAATGGCTGATTGAAAACGACTTCCAGGGTAAGGATGGACAGGTAGTGCCTGAAATGACACCGGAGATTGTAAATTCAATTTCGGAGCGCTATATTGAACTGTTTGAACAAATAACCGGCGAGCAATTTGTTAAGCCCGAACAGGGAAATGTTTTGAACAGGGTAGAGGCCGCAGTTAACGCCGCATTGCAAAAGCTATAGGTTTTGTAATGAAATTAATTATATCTTAGCTTTTTAAATTATTACGAATAACAACATGAAATTTGCTGTTGATAAACACGAAAAATATGTGCTGGTGAAGTTGAATGAATCGAAGATCAATTCGTTAATTACGCCGCAATTAAAATCTGAACTGATACTGATCAATGCCGAGGGGCAGCGCAACATCGTGTTAGACCTGTCGCAGGTAAAATTTGCCGATTCGTCTGGTCTGAGCAGCCTGCTGGTTGGTCATCGTTTGTGTAAAAATGCCGAAGGCTCGTTCATTATGGTCGGCCTTAACGACGCGGTTTCACGCCTGATCACCATCTCGCAACTGGATACAGTATTAACCATTGTCCCAAGTGTTGACGAAGCTATCGACCTGATTTTTATGGAGGAGATAGAAAAAGAATTAAAAAAAGAAGCAAAATAAGCTTCGGCTTGTTAAACGTTCATGAAATTCGAAGTTACCGTACTTGGAAGCAGTTCAGCAACACCCATTTTTAACAGGAACCCTACAGCACAGGCGCTCAATATCAACGAGCGCCTGTACTTAATAGATTGCGGCGAGGGCACTCAACAACAAATGCTCCGCTTTGATGTTAAAGCAAGCCGCATAGATTATATCTTCATCAGCCACTTACATGGCGACCATTACCTGGGACTGGTTGGCCTCTTATCTTCACTTCATCTTAACGGACGCACTAAGCCATTGCATATTTTTTGCCCGGCCCCGCTAAAGGATATTATCGATCTGCAGTTTAAATATTCGGAAACGGTTATCCATTTCCCTATCGAATATACTTTTACTGATGCCAGCAAAGTGGTTAAACTGGTAGAGAACCAGGACGTAACCATCACCAGCTTCCCGCTTGATCATCGCATACCCTGCACCGGCTTTTTATTCAGGGAGAAGAAACGCTTGCGCAAGCTGATAAAGGATAAGATAGAGCGGATGAACATCCCCATCGAGTTTTATTCGAAGCTTAAAAAAGGGGAGGACTATACCGATAGTAAAGGTGAATTATATAAAAACGATGAGTTAACCATCGATTCGGACAGACCGCGGGCTTATGCTTATTGCTCTGATACGCTATATAACGAGAGTTATTTCGAGACCATAGCTAACGCCGATCTGTTATACCATGAAGCCACCTTTTTAGATAATATGCGCGATAGGGCTTTAGAAACCCACCATACCACCGCTCTGCAAGCCGGAGAGGTTGCGCTGAAAACCAAGGCGGAGAAGCTAATGATCGGTCATTTCTCGGCCCGGTATAAAACCCTTAATGAGTTACTTGACGAAAGCCGCAGTGTTTTCCCGGAAACGGAATTGGCTATTGAGGGGAAGACGTTTTCAATCTGATTCTTAATATTTTTGTTAAAAATATTAAGAATCAGATTGAACGCTTTTGAACGCTTTTTGAACATAATTTGAACACTTAACTTGCTTAAAATCAATATTTTATGCACCGTGTTCAATGTTCAGCATAACTAACAACTTTCCATGCTGCAAATTTTTCTGAATTTAGAGGTGGCGCAATCATTTCACGACATAAAAGACTTCCGAAGTTTAAAAAAACTTCGGAAGTCTCACTCATTGCTTAATTAAAATAAGTCCCGTTTTCCAAATCTTCTAACAAGCCTTTTTGCTTAGGTTCCCAATCCAATTGCTCACGTGTTACCGCGCTTGATGCCGGGTTATCTAAAGCGGCAAAATGCGCCATCCAGCTAAAATGTTCGCCAGCTTCCTCTTTTGTTTTTGATACTACCGGTAAACTAAGTTTACAACCAATTACACCGGCAATCTCGCTCATCGGGATACCGTCATCATCTATAGCATGATAATTTACGCCGATAGCCGCTTTTTCCAGCGCCAGCCTGAATAAACGGGCGGCATCAAAGCGATGTACTGCCGGCCAGCGGTTAGCGCCATCGCCTATATAGGCAGTCGCGCCTTTTTCGCGGGCAAGGGTGATCAGCATTGGTACAAAGCCGTGGTCGCCATTGCCATGTACCGACGGCGGCAAGCGCACTACCGATGCACGTATGCCTTGTTTTACCAGTTCGGCAGCGGCTTCTTCTGATGCTACACGGGGGAATGATTTTGAGTCGAATGCCGGCTTCATATCCTCTGTGGCCAGTGGCGTGCCGGCCAGTAAGGCACTTCCGGATGTGATGATGATGGGCCTGTAACTGCCAGCAAGCGTAGCACCCATCGCTGCAATGGCCTTGCGGTCTGTCTCGCAATTTTCGGCAAACTTCGAGAAATCGTGAATGAAGCCTAAGTGGATCACGCCATCGCACTGGGCGGCGCCGCTGCGCAAGCTATCTAAATCCTGCAGGTCGCCATAATGCACATCCGCGCCGGCTTCCTTAATAGATTTTGCTGACCCTTCCGAACGGGCAAGGCCCAATACGGTATGCCCCGAGTTAATTAATTCCTGCACTACGGCCGAACCTATAAAGCCTGATGCACCTGTTACAAATACACGCATGTTCTTGTTAAATTTTATATAAATAAATGTTTAACAAAGGTGATGAATGCGGGCAAGCAAAAACGAGGACATTTGTCACCGTTTTTATTTACCCCTTAACCTGAGCGTGGCGGATGCGACTGAGGGTTTCGCGGCTAACGCCGAGATAGGAGGCTACCATGTGTAAAGGTACCCGGGCAAAAACATCAGCCTGGGTTTGTATGAAATCGTCGTACTTTTCTTCGGCCGTAGCGCTGATAGCTGTAAGGATGCGCTGGCGGCTTGCATGCAGGTTATTAGTGATCAGTTTTTCGGTAAGCGCCCTAAGCTGGGGGATTTCTTCCCACAATAAACTAAAATCGCTTTTCGTCCAAAGCAATACCTCGCTATCCTCCAGCGCATCTATATTGTATTTCGAAGGAATACCATCGTTTAAACTTTCAGGATCGGTACACCAGTTATTCTCGGGCGAGAATTGCATAATATGCTCACTACCATCTGCTTTAATGCTATACATGCGGAGCATGCCACTCAAAACAAATACCTTATGGCGGCATACCTCGCCGGCTTGCAGCAGGAAATGCTTACGGCGTATACGTTGCTTAATAGCTTTGCCACATATCAGTTCAAGTTCGGAAGAAGATACCCGGATCTGGCTGTTGATATAATCTTCAAATGCGGAAAACATGAGCAATTAGTCTTTCTTGCCACCAAATACCGAGAAACTTACATAACGTTTCGGATGCGCTTTCAGATCTATAAGCAGGTCATCAAGGCTTTTTGAGGCGTTATTGAGGTTCTGGTACATCTGCTTATCATTCAGCAATAAGCCAAGTGAACCATCTTTACTATTCACTTTTGCCATTACTGCCTGCAGATCGGCCACAGCTTTGTTGGCGTTTTCTAAGGTCTGTTTGATATTGGAGTTAGCCAGGTCGTTACTCACTTTTTTAAAGTTGCCGGTAACTTCGTTCATGTTGTTAACGGTGGTCTTCAACCCGCCCGAAGCTGTTTCGGCGTTAGCCAGTATATTATTAATATGATTGGTTTGCGCGGCTACCAGGTTATCTATCTTTTTGGTTGTCCCCTCCAGTGTTTGGAGCGAATTGGCTATACTGGCAAAACTACGGTCAACATTGCGTTGAAACTCGGGGTTCAGTATTTTGTTGATCGCCGCTAACGACGAATCTACCTTGCCTATCAATATTTCTGCTTTGCGCTGGATAGGTTGCAGGCTTTCGGCCAGGCTGCCCTGTATATCAGCACGCAGGGTATCTTTATTTTCGGCATATTCCTTACTATTACCCAGTTCAAAAACAATGGCTTTGCCGCCTAACAAATCGGTACTTTCCAGTTTGGCAAGGGTGTTATTAGGGATATTATAGTTTGGCTCAATTTTAAACTCCACTATGGTACGGCCATCAGGTTGCAATTCCATGTGCGATACACGGCCAATCTGGAAGCCATTTACCAATACAGGTTTTGATACGGCCAGACCCTCCACGCTTTTATAAACAGCATAGTACTTGTTCGACCTTGAGAAAACGTCATTACCGCGTAAGTAATTGTAGCCGATGATCAGTATGGCGATACTAATGGCCGTTAATGCGCCGATCTTGGTTTCGTTAGATATTTTCAAAATAGATGTATGTTATAATTACTTATCAATTTCCGGTAGGGTCTGTTTGTTCAACTTCCCTTTTGTAACTTTTTATCGCCCTGATGAGTGTCGCTACAATTTCGTTCTGCCCATCTTCCGAGTTCATGTACTTCTCATCATCGGGGTTATTAATATAGCCCATCTCTACCAGTACGGATGGCATACCGCTGCGGGCTAATACCAGTACGCTTTGCTCGCGCACACCTTCGCTTCTGCGGCCATCGGTATTTACAAACTCGTCATTCACTAAATTCGCAAAACGCAAACTTTGTTTTCGATATTTATCTTTAAACGCGTTTAAAAGTATAATTGATGCCGGATCTGTTGGGTTCATCTCGGCATCATCTTTATAATTCTTATCCTCAAATTCGTTCTCACGTATGGCCGCTTCCTGTTCGCCCACACGGCGATAGATATAAACAAGCAGTAAAACGCCTTTACCCGACCTGTCCGGAACGTGTATCTTTTTACCTTTCTTTCCGCGGATGACCCTGTCAGGCAGTGAATTACAATGTAACGAAATAAATAGCTGGCCTTTATTTTGGTTGGCTATATCGGCACGTTTTTGCCATAAAACGTCGGCATCTGTTGTGCGGGTCATTACAACGTTAATGCTGGGTAATTCTTTTTGTATAGCGGCCTGCAATTTAAGGGCCACCGCAAGCGTTACTTTACTTTCCTGCGAATAATCGCCTGATGCGCCGCGCCAGTTTCCGTTGGTCATACGGCCGTGTCCGGCATCAACAACAACGGTTTTTAATTTAAAAGCCGGAGCAACGACGGTATCGCGGGGATTAGTAAAAGAGAAAAGCGTAAGCGAAACTAATGACAACGATAAACCACAAATCAATCTTTCCAATGCTTTATTTTTCATTATTTTTGGGCGCTGTTAACCATATCTTGCAAAATTAGTATTCATAATCGATTTTGAAATTTATACGACTTTTTTTTCTGCTGGCAGTTATACTGGTTTGGAATGAGATTGCTGCTGCGAACAAAAGCGCACTAAATCGTTATGCTTTAGCTAAAGATACGATAATTAAGCTGGATTCGGTTCGGGACAGGAAATTATTACGTTTGAAGCCTAAACCCGGCAGCCAGGCACAGGATACCACCAAAAAGAAACCAACACGCGGCGGCAAAGCACAGGACACCACCAAAAAGAGACCCGTGGCCGGAGCCACGCCACCGGCAGCCCGTGATAGCGACGAGCTTACTGAAAAGGTTAACACCACGGCAAACGATTCGACCTTTTTTGACGAGGAACATAAAATGCGCTACCTGTACGGCGGGGCAAGGGTTACCTACGGCGATATGGAACTTGATGCCGATTACATCAGGATCGACGAAACGAAACACCTGATATTTGCGAGCGGTTTAATAAATCCTAAAACGCATCGTTACACCGGCCGCCCTATATCTAAAATGGATAAACAGGAAAAGCCGGTAACTTCCGACTCCTTATTGGTTGATTATGAGACCAAACGCGGCAAGGTATGGAACGGTTCTACCGAGCAGGATGGCAACTATATATCGGGTGGAAAGATCAAAAAATTAAAAAATGACGAGGTTGCCTACGAAAATTCGCTGTTAAGCACCTGCGATCTGCCTTACCCGTATACACACTTCGGTATCGTAATTACTAAAGGTATTGCCGAAAAGAACCGCATCATATCATCCCTGTTTTACCTTGAGATTGAGGGCGTACCGCTGCCTATTGGCCTGCCGTTCGGCTTTTTCCCAAAGCCTGATTCCCGTGCATCCGGTTTTATACTACCAACCTTTGGTGAGGATCAGAAACTGGGCTTTTACCTTCGTAATTTCGGATATTATTTCGGTATAAATGATTATGTGGATGTTACTACCCAGGGAACTCTTTACGCCAAAGGATCGTACGAACTGAACAGTAACGTGCGTTACACTAAACTATATAAATACCAGGGTTCGTTAACGTTGGCCTATGGTTCGCACAATTACGGTTTAGAAGGCGACCCGGCGCAAAAAGATTTTAATGTACAATGGTCGCATAGCACCAGCCCTAACGCTCATCCGGGTACCACCTTCAGCGCGTCGGTTAACGCCGGTACATCAAGCTATTATCAAAACAACCCGGCCACTACCAACTACAGCCTGCAGCAGTTAACTCAAAATAACTTGCACTCCAGTATAGCATACGGCAAAACATGGGAGGGGACACCTTTTAACTTTACGGCCAACCTATCTCATAGCCAGGATCTGAGCAAAAAGATAGTTACGCTGGAGTTACCAAGCTTTAGCTTCAACATGTCTACCATTAGTCCGTTTGATAAGAAAGATCGTGTGGGTGAGCAAAAATGGTATCAGAAACTAACCATAGGTTACAGTCTTACCGGAACAAACAAACTAAATGCAATACCGGAAAATGAGTTATTTAAAAGCAGCACGTTCCAAAAACGCCTTCAAAATGGGTTACAGCACCAAATACCGGTGGGCTTAAACCTAAACGTGCTTAAATACTTTCAGTTTAATACAAGCCTGAATTATAATGACAGGTGGTATTTCCAAACTACACGTAAGCACTATGCGCGTGGTAGTTTAACCGGCTTAGATTCGATGATCGTAGATACGGTCCCCGGCTTCAAGCGTGTAGGCGAGTATAGCCTTAGCGCGGGAACATCTACCAAGGTTTATTCCTACCTTACTTTTAAAAACAGCAAGGTTAAGCAAATCAGGGATGTGATCACGCCATCTATTGCTTTTAACTACCGACCTGATTATACCAGTTTGTCATACGGGTTTAACCAGGTGGCAGTAGCTAATGCTACGGTGCCATATCCGGCGTCGGTGCAACGTTATTCTATCTTCGATCAGTCTATTTACGGTGGGCCAAGTGGTGGGCGATCCGCTGGTTTAAGTTTTTCTGTTGATAATACCATCGAGGCCAAGGTGCGGGCTAAAAGTACCGATACATCGGGCAAAGACCGCATTGTGCCTATATTACAGGGTTTATCGTTTAGTACCTTCTATAATTTCGCGGCCGACTCGTTCAAATTATCACCTATCAACTTTAGCGGGCACACGGCCATTCTTAATCAAAAGGTATCTATTAGTTTTGGTGGCGTGTTTGACCCCTATGTAGTAAACGTGCGCGACTCTATTACCAATAACCAGGTAGTACGTTATACCCAACGATTAAATAAGTATACCTTCCAAAATGGTAACTTGCCATTCTTAAACTCTTTCAACGTATCAATGGGCGCCAGTTTAAACCCATCGGCGTTTAAACCACAGCAAGCCAATTTACCAAACAACAGGCAACCACCTAATACCATACAAAACATGACGGCGGAGCAGGCTAATAAACTGGCTTTATTAAATACCGACCCGAATGCTTATGTGGATTTTAACGTGCCGTGGAACTTATCCTTAAATTATAGTTTTAACTATAATAACGACAGGCTGCACTCGGTAATTTCGAATACCATGCAAATTAGCGGCGACCTTAGCATTACCCCTAAGTGGAAAGTACAGTTTTCTACCAACTACGATTTGAAAATGCAAAAATTTAGTGACGCAACCTCTTTTAGTATTTACCGCGATCTACACTGCTGGGATCTGTCTATGCACTGGATACCTTTTGGATTCTATAAATCATACAGTGTCGATCTGAAAGTAAAGGCATCTATTTTACAGGATCTGAAACTGAGTAAACGAAAAGATTATTATAACAATTTATAATGCTTGCTGAAATTATAACCATCGGCGACGAGATACTGATAGGGCAGATAGTTGATACCAACTCGGCCTGGATTGCCCGCGAACTGAATAAAATAGGCGTACGTGTAAAGCAAATATCATCTGTATCCGACGATCGTGAACATATATTAACTGCTCTTGCCGAGGCACATAACCGTGCGCAGATCATCCTGATAACCGGCGGCCTTGGCCCAACTAAGGATGATATCACTAAAAAAACACTGGCCGAATATTTTAACGCGGGATTTGTTGAGAGTAAAGAGACGCTGGAAAATGTGGAGCGCATATTTAAAAAATATAACCGCCCGCTGCTGGAAGTAAACCGCCTGCAAGCCCAGGTTCCCGAAAATTGCGAAGTGATCATCAATAACAATGGAACCGCGCCGGGCATGTGGTTTAACCATGAGGGCCGGGTTTATGTATCGATGCCGGGTGTACCGCACGAGATGATGTATATGATGGAGGAAACGGTATTGCCGAAGTTGAAGACTACCTTTAAACTCCCCGTTATTATACACAAAACCATATTGACCGTAGGAGAGGGCGAATCGTTCCTAGCAGAACGTATTGCCGATATTGAAGATAGCTTGCCGGCGCATATTAAGTTGGCTTATTTACCAAAACTTGGCCAGGTGCGCCTGCGCCTGAGTGGTTATGGTGAAGATGAAACCATCTTAAATCAGGAAATAACGCAATTCGCGCAGCTGATCAAAGAACGGGTAGCCAATGTAGTTGCCGCCGAAGATGATCTTCCGCTGGAAAAAATACTGCTGGATAAGATGGAAGCCCGTGGTTTAACGCTGTCTGTAGCCGAAAGCTGCACCGGTGGCTATATCTCGCATTTATTCACCCAGCATCCCGGGTCGTCTGCTGTGTTTTTTGGCGGAACGGTGTGCTATTCGTACGAATTAAAGGAGAGCGTACTGGGCGTAAAGAACGAGACTTTATGGCAACACGGTGCCGTGAGCGAAGAAACCGTACGCGAAATGGTAGAAGGCGCGATCTTAAATTTTAAATCAGATTATGCCATTGCCGTCACCGGCGTTGCCGGCCCGGGCGGGGGCAGCGCAGAGAAGCCTGTCGGAACTGTTTGGATAGCAGTTGCTTCTGTTAACAAAACAGTCGCAAAGAAATTCACATTTGGTAACAAAAGGGCCCAAAACATCGAAAGGAGCGCAATTTCGGCATTAGGAATGTTGAATACTTTACTTGCAGAAGTGGAAAACTAAGGGTTGAAATTGTTAAATTTGACCCATCTATTCTAAATTCTAATATGGCCAAATACGAATTGTTGCTGCCAAAAATGGGTGAAAGTGTTGCGGAAGCAACGATCATCAGGTGGTTAAAATCTCCTGGCGACACTATCGAAGCCGATGAGGCAATTATGGAAATAGCGACCGATAAGGTCGATTCCGAAGTGCCATCGCCGGTGAGCGGAAAACTTGTTAAGCAACTATGTAATGAGAATGACGTTGTGCAGGTGGGTTCGGTAATTGCCGAGATAGAAACCGGGGTAACGTCAGATAGTAACCATGCACCTACACCGGTAGCGGCACCGCCAACGCCGGCCCCTCAATACCGCGAATCGTTCCCGGCTAATGATGCCGTAGAGTTTGAGGAGGAGCCGATACCGGGCATCAACCAGTTAAAAAAGGAAGAGCCTGTTATACAAGCCCCAACCTTTGTTAATAATGATCGCTTTTATTCGCCGCTGGTAAAAAATATCGCGCAGCAGGAAAACATCAGCACTGCCGAACTTGACCGGATCCCGGGTACAGGCGCGGATGGCCGTTTAACCAAAGACGACCTGCTTAATTATATTAACCGCAGGCAATCGCAACAAAACAGGCCGGCACCTGCACCGCAACAACAAGCGGCAAGGCCACAACCTGCTGCCGCGCCACAACAAGCACAGCCTCAACAACAAAGGCCCGCTCAACCCGCAGCGCCGCAGGCTGCTCCGGCTCAGGCACCAAAACCGGCGCCGCAACCAGCAGTTTCTCAAAATGGAGCAACACCCGCACAGCCCAAGCCGGCTTATGTGCCGATGGCTGGCGACGAGATCATTGAGATGGACAGGATGCGCAGGCTGATTGCCGACCATATGGTAATGAGCAAGCATACATCGCCACACGTAACATCGTTTGTGGAGGCTGATGTAACTAACCTGGTAAAATGGCGAGATAAGATCAAAAAAGACTTTGAAGGCCGTACCGGCGAACGCATTACATTTACACCTATATTTATTGAAGCTGTAGTTAAGGCAATTAAAGATTTCCCGCTGATAAACAGCTCAATAAACGGTACACAGATCATTAAGAAAAAGGATATCAACATTGGTATGGCCACAGCCTTGCCCAGCGGTAACCTGATCGTGCCGGTTATTCACCGTGCTGATACGCTAAACTTAACCGGCATGACCAAATCTGTTAACGATTTGGCAAATCGTGCCCGTGCCAATAAATTACAGCCTGATGAAGTGAAGAACGGCACCTTCACCTTAACAAACGTAGGTTCGTTTGGTAACGTAATGGGCACGCCGATCATTAACCAGCCGCAGGTGGCTATCCTGGCTATCGGTATCATTAAAAAGAAACCGGCTGTTTTAGAGACCAAAGAGGGCGATGTGATCGCTATCAGGCATATGATGTTCCTGTCGTTATCTTACGATCACCGTGTGGTTGATGGCGCGTTGGGTGGCTCGTTCGTCCGTCGTGTGGCCGATTACCTGGAAAACTGGGATATGAACAGGGAGATATAAAAACGCAAGATCAGTTAAACAACCATAATGCAAAAATTGCCGGAAATTTATTTCCGGCTTTTTTGTATGATATCGGCCGCGAAATCGCCGGTGCGCACAAAGCGGTAATCACGCTCAAGCGCCCAATTGATAAAGTAGCGCATCCGCTCAATAAAATCTTCGCCGGTTGTACGGGTTACATAGCCCGGGAAGCCATATTTTTCCGGTTTATCCAAATCGGTAAATTCCCAGGGGTGGAAATATAAATTCAGGTAACCATCCTTACGATGTGTGATATCACATAGCCAGGTTAGTATAAACATGGGCAGATTATGGAAGCTTAACCAAAATAAAGGGAAGCGGAGTATTGGCGATACTGATGAAGGGATCTGTAAAACGCCATCCTGCCAAAACCATTTGCGCGGCCTGCTGAAATTGTTATAACGCCCTGGCAGCCAGGTAGGGTTGATGGATGAGTTATATTTATAACCGGCTTTATATATTTCGCGCTCATCAACCGGCATCATCCGGGCCATGCGGTAACCCTTAACCGGCAGATCTGCGATCTCTTCAAGTACACGTTTTGATGACGCCAGATGTTCCGGAATAAATTCTGAATGGAAATAACCGTGCGATGCCAGTTCATGCCCTTCGTCAACTATCCGGGCAATAATATCTGTTTTATGTTTGGCGTAATTAGCGGTGCAGTAAAAGGTAGCTTTAATACCCGCTTGCTTCAACAAGTCGAGAATAGCCACCGTACCCTGGGTTGATATGGCCAACTGCTCGTCAAAAGGCAGGCTTTTGCCGTACTCAAACGGCATGTCAAACTCCTCTATATCAAAGCTTAGCAGTATCATTATTTATTCTTTTTAAATTAGTTGACCGTACAATGTAATTGGGCCTGTTTTTGGCCTGCATAAATAGCTTGCCCAAATACATGCCGATAATACCCAACACCACCAATTGTATCCCGCCAAAAAAAACAACGGTTGCCAAAATGGATGTCCAACCCGGAACGGTGTGTTTTGGGAAATAAAAATAGCTGATTAATATATACGGAATATATAATGTGGCCAATAAAGCGAAAAATAAGCCCAAACCGGTAGCCATATACAAGGGCCGCACGCTAAAAGCCGTGATACCCTGCACAGCAAAACGCACCATCTTTTTTAGCGTATACTTGCTCTTGCCCGAAAAACGCGCATCGCACTGGTAGTTGATGGCAAACTGCCTGAAACCCAACCACTTGATCAAGCCGCGGATAAACAGGCCATCTTCGTTCAAATTTCCCAATATGTTAGCTACCTTCCGGTCGATCAGCCTGAAATCAGCGGTGCCTTTTTCCAGCTTTGTATCCGACAGGGAATTGATCATGTTATAATAAATAGCCGACGACTTTGTTTTGAAGTAACTGGCCTCATCTTGATACTCACGGGTGGTGTAAACTACATCGTAGCCTTCTTCCCACTTCTCTAAAAACTGGGTGATCAGTTCGGGCGGATGTTGCAAATCGCCATCCATGCTGATGATGCAATCGCCATCGGCATAGTCATAACCCGCCTTTAGCGCGTTTTGGTGCCCAAAATTGCGCGATAGCTCCAGGTAGTAGAGATTACTGTTTTGGATGTTGACAGACTTCAGCACCTCAAGGGTATTGTCAGAACTACCGTCATCAATAAAAATGACCTCGTAAGTATAAGGAACATTATTTAACACGGCAGTTAAGCGCGAAACCAGTTCGTTTATATTACTTGCCTCATTAAAAGATGGTATAACAACCGATATTTTCTTCATATCACACTTATCGGGGCATTTCGGCCTGGGGCTGCGGCTTAAAATCCCGTGTTAAAGTTTCGTAAACAATCCTGAGCCATATTACAAAGCAAGGCAGAGCCTTTAAAGCATACGGCTTAATATATTGCCGGTTAATGCTCTTCGGAAACAGATCTGAAGGCGATAAACTGGTTATAATTAATGCAAATATTAATAAAAAGATCTCAAACGGGGTAACCGGCCTGTCTAAATTCATAAACCAAATGGCCACTCCGGCAAAGGCGATGATATAAGTAGGCGATTCGGAGCCGGTGCTGAATATCACGGTAAATAATAGGGTAGAGGCCAGTATCAACAATTGATAATGAACGTTTTTGAAGGCTTTTATACGTAGATAAGAGAGCGCGAACAAAAGCATCCCCGGTAAAATAACCAGCCCGTTTGATAATTGCGGGTAACTGAAGATCCGCCTGATCATGCCCATAACCGAAATATCCTGCATATCCGAAACGGCATTGTGCAGGTTTTTATCGCTCAAACTCAGGTACCAATCCTTATAACACTGTACCACAAATGCAGGCGAAGAGCAGAGCATAGGTAAGGCGAATAATACTACCGACCAAAATATCAGCGACAATATTAGTTTGACTTTATTATCCGAGAAGAAAAAGAACGCCAGCCCAACAATGCCATACAATTTAATATACGTGCCGGCGATGATTAGTAAGGCCGCCCAAAAATCCTTGCCGTTGCGGATGAATACAAAGCTTAGGATAATGATGGCCGTCATGATGGGGTTAAACTGCACGCTATAGGCTGAGGTCATTAATTCGTGCGCGCAGATCAACAGTACAAAATAGCGGTACTCCGTTTTTAGGGGTAGCATTAGTATGGCCTTGTAAAGGATAAACGTGTTGAACAGTGTCCAGATCACAGCGCCGGCACCATCAGGAAATAAGGTGAACGGTGCTATCACTAAACCGAAAAGTGGGCCATAGTGATTGGTATCGTAATAAAACCCGGGTTGAGGGATGTATAAGTTGTGCTGGTGCAGCAGGTTTACAAATACGTATTTGTAGATAAGGTAGTTATTAATGGCATGCCCCATGGCCATTTTAAAGGCGGCAAAAAAACTTAGCCCAAACCACAGGATAGTAATAAAGATCTTATTGCTGAACAGTTGGTAAAGTTTTGACATTAATCAGGTCGCGTCAATGGGTTACAAAGATAAAGATATGTTTAAAATTTGCAGCTTAAAATATACAACGATAAGATGACATGGAAATGGAATGCGTGGCAATAAAAAAGGCACCCTTAATGGATGCCTTTAGATTGTACAGGTGAGGAAATCTACTAAAAAACCTCAGCCGATTGTTTTGCTGCCGTAGCTAAACTGACCCCTGTTAGCTGATCGGCAAAGGCTACAAACGCCTTACTATTCAATATACGGTGTTGGTTATCGATCAGATTTTGCAAATTGATCTTTCCGATCACAAACTTGTAATCGCCCGAGTAAAAGCGCTCGTGGATGTGTTCAAATTCCAGCGCGTCAACTAAACTCTCGTCCTCGTAACGCAGGTAAATATTCAGTTCGATGTTGTTGGTAAACTGCAGATCGCGCTTGTTGTGCGCTTTTTTATACTCGTACTGGTAATCGTAACGCAAAGCCGCGATATCTGATAACACCGCCGAACCCGTAGGGTGACCGCCCGCTCCCTTACCATAAAAGAACTGCTGATCGGCAAAGGCAGCCTGTACGGTTACACAATTGTACTCGTAATCTACATTGTACAGAAACTCGTTCTCGTGCACAAACTTAGGCAGCACAAACATGGTTACGTTCTCCTCATCCAGTTTTTTGGCGACCGGCACCAGTTTTATCTTCAATTTCTTTTCACGGGCATATTGCAGATCGCGCGCGGCCAGGTTTTGGATGCCAACGTTCAATACATCCTCGGGTTTTACAATTACCCCGTAAGCGTGGGTTGCAGCAATAACCAGTTTAAATTTGGCATCAAAACCACCCACGTCCATAGTAGGGTCGGTTTCGGCAAAGCCAAGATCCTGCGCCAGTTTCAAAGCGCTGTCGTAGTCTATGTTGTCGTTATATCCCTTTGATAAGATATAATTGGACGAACCATTAAAGATACCACTGATAGAGTGCAGCAACTCATTATCATAATATTCTTCCAGGTTACGGATAATAGGGATACTGCCGCATACTGCGCCCTCGTATAGCAGCGATGTGCCATGCTCATGTTGCAGGTCAATCAGTTCCTGCAGGTACAGGGCCACCATCTTTTTGCTGGACGATACCACATTTTTCCCGGTTTTTAAAGCGGTGGATACAATGTGGTATGCTGCTTCAGTATCGTTGATCAGCTCTACAATGGTATTGATCTCCGGGTTGTTCAGCAGTTCGTCCCGGTCGGTAGTGAATAATTCGGCCGGCAGCGAACGTGTTTTCGCAGGGTCTTTGATTGCTATTTTAACAATTTCGATATTCAGGTTTTTAGTGCGGATGATATCATACAAGCCCTGGCCCACTACGCCAAAGCCAAAAAGTCCGATCTTTAGTTTTTTGCTCATTTTTATATTTATGCGGTTTGCTGCAAGTCGATGATCTTGCCTTTTACGTCTGTTTTAAAAAAGGATGAAATAATATTGGTTAATAATTCGGTGTCGATCAGGAACCCATCATGCCCGTAAAACGAATCCATTTCGGCCAAAGCCGCCTTTGGGATCTGTCTGAACAGGTATTGCTGCTCCTCGATAGGGAATAACACGTCTGACTTAATACCGATCACCAGCGTTCGTGCCGTAATGGTAGCCAGTGCCGCTTCAACGCCATGCCTGCCGCGGCCTGCATTGTGCGAATCCATCACCCTGGTTAAATACCAATAACTGTAGGCATTAAATCTGTTCACCAGTTTCTGGCCCTGATAGTTTTGGTAGCTGGCCGCGCGGTAATTATGCAGCTCGTCCGTTTGTTCCTGCTGGGTAAGGTTATACGTTTTATGGTTACGGTACGATAGGAGGGCGATGCTGCGGGCAGCCTTCAATCCTTTGCTACCACCATCGGGGGTATTATCATATAAGGTACTATCCGCGCTTAAAGCCATGCGTTGCGACTCGTTAAAGGCGATGCCCCATGGTGAATGCCGGGCGTTACTGGCAATCAGTATCAGGTTGCGGATGCGCGAGGGCTCCATAATGCTCCATTCCAAAGCCTGCTGCCCGCCTAAGGAGCCGCCCAACAATATCTCTATTTGATTAATGCCCAAATGATCGGCCAGTAAACGGTGTGCCTTTACAATGTCGCGGATGGTATAATCAGGAAATGTAAGGTAATAGGGCTGACTTGTCGCAGGGTTAACGCTTAAAGGATTGGTAGTGCCATAAGCCGAACCCAGGATATTAGCGCATACGATGAAATGCTCATCGGGATTAAAATAAAAGCCATCGCCAAAAAGCCCTTTCCACCAATCCAGTACATCCGAATTTGCTGTGAGCGCGTGGCACACCCAAACTACGTTACTGGCATCGCGGTTAAGGGTCCCGTAGGTATGAAAACCAATCTCCAGTTCGGGCAGGTGCTTGCCCGATTCCAGTTCGAAGGGTTTATTGTATTTAAATATTTGTGTATTCATGTTTAATGCTTCGACGGCATTGTGTGATCTGAAATAAATTGATAATTAATTGATAAATAGCGAATTAAGCTATTAAAAGCTATACACGTGTTCGCGATAATTAATACTGAGGGAACGTGTATTGCTTAGCAACAGCAACAACAAATTCGCATACCGCGGTTAGGGGTATGGCAAATTGAGCAGGTACGCGTTTGCGTATCAGAAGAGTTTTGTTGGATAATAATCAGACTTTTCATGGTTATTAATTTATATCCCCCGATGATCCATTCACCGGGCCAGGATTTGGCACCTTCTCCACCCTGGAGGGTTGCCAGCGGGTCTCTGAGCCTGATCTCTCGCCGCTTCTTTATAAATCGAAACCTTTTTGAGGGGTTTGATTTGATTTTGGTATCACTACCAAATAATGTTCCAAATATAGGATGATAATTACTTATCTGCCAAATTTTATTTTTATTTCAAGGATAAAGGTAAAAGGCGAAAGGATAAAGGTTCGCAAATTTTGACCTTTCGCCTTTTTACCTTTATCCTTTTGCCTAAAAAGCAAGCGCCTGCTCCATATCCTCGATCAAATCATCAATGTGTTCTAAACCGATCGACACCCGCAATAAATTATGCGGTGTTTTAGTATCCGGCCCTTCAACCGATGCACGGTGTTCTATCAGGCTTTCCACACCGCCCAAACTGGTGGCTATGGTAAACAATTTCAGTTTGGATAATACCTTTTTAGCTTCATCAGCACCGCCTTTTACACAGAACGAGAACATCGCCCCGAAGCCCAGCATCTGCGATTTAGCAACCTCATGCTGTGGATGTGAAGCCAAGCCCGGATACATCACGCTTTCTACATTGGGGTGCTTTTCTAAAAACCGGGTTAGCAAGTTAGCATTGTGCTCATGGCCTTTCATCCGGTAAGGCAAAGTCTTTAAGCTGCGCACCAAATAATAACAATCCATGGGCGAGGGGATAGCGCCGCCCATTTCCTGCACCTGGCGGATACGCTGCCACCATTCATTATTTTCGGGAGTGATCAACGCGCCGCCCATCAGGTCGCTATGCCCGCCGAAGTATTTGGTTGATGAATGCATCACCAGGTCGGCTCCCAAGCTCAACGGCTGCTGGAATATCGGCGTAGCGAATGTATTATCGCACACTACTTTAATATCATGCTGCCTGGCAATAGCAATTACATTTTTAATATCGGTTACCTTTAATAAAGGGTTCGAAGGCGTTTCTACCCAGATCAATCCTGTATTTGATTTGATGTGCGCCTTCAGCACCGCTTCATCATTCACATCAATAAAATCAAACTCAAGTATTCCGGCAAACAATGATTTGATCTGGTTGCGCAAACCATGATACATATCATCAGGCCCAATAATATGCGTACCGGGTTTTAAAGACTGAAATACCGCCATACCAGCCGCGTTGCCCGATGAAAAAGCCGCTGCCTCAACACCGCCTTCTAACTGGGCCAGCACATTTTCCAGCAAATGCCTGTTAGGATTAGCAGCGCGACTGTAGATATAACCTTTGGCATAGCTGCCGTCAACCTCGCGTTCAAACGTAGTCGACATGACGATGGGTTGGATCACCGCTTTTGTGGCGTCATCGGTTTTATTTCCGGCATGTATGGCAATGGTCTCTATTTTCATATTGTGTAGCGTTGGGCGGCTAAATTACGTATTGCTATTTAAAAACCTTAACAGATATGAAATATGCACTCTTTTGTGTTGTAATTTTGCTTTGTTTTTCCTGCAAAAAAGATAATATATCCTACCATTCTGAGTTTGATACGAGCTTGAAAAAATGGAACGCCTTTAAATCAACCGTCAACAATTCGTACACGTACACAGTAATTACCGCTTCTTTTAGCGGGAGCAGCACCGAAACAAACATCACTGTAAGAAACGGTGTAGTGACCGAAAGGGCCTATACACTTTACACCAGTAATTCCGGAAACAGATCGGTGGTTAAAACATGGACGGAGAATTCGGCTACGCTGAACACACATACCGAAGTGCCGCCATCATTAACTATAGATGAAATTTACGCCAAAGCTAAAGCCGAATGGCTATCGGTTGATAAAAGCAAAAACGAAATCTATTTTGAAATCAATGATGACGGGATGATCAGCACCTGCGGCTACTTCCCGAAAGGGTGCCAGGACGATTGTTTCATCGGGGTAAATATCAAATCCATAACACCACTGTAAATAAATTGTCAAACTTATATGTTTAAACGTGTATTGTAATAAAAGAATTAGCAATACCACGCTTTTTGCTACATTTGGAGCAAATTTATTTACAGATGGATGTATCAGATAAATTCCGGGTGTTGCTGAATGGTGCAAATCTTTTACCCGAATTAAAACACATCGCCGAAAAGGTACTCCACGGTCAGCGCATTACATTTGATGAAGGTGTTTTGCTTTATGAGAAAGGGGAATTAGGATATTTAGGCATCTTGGCCAACCATATCCGCGAGCAGAAGCATGGCGATAAAACTTACTTCAACCGCAACTTCCATATCGAGCCTACTAACCTGTGTGTTTACGATTGCAAATTTTGCTCCTACTCGCGCTTAATTAAGGAGCGCTCGCAAGGTTGGGAGTATACCATGGAGGATATGCTGGGCATGATCGCCAAATACGATGATGAGCCGGTTACCGAGGTACATATTGTCGGCGGTGTGTTGCCACAATATGATATGCCTTTTTATATGGAGCTTTTCAGCCGGATAAAGGAGCATCGCCCTGAGTTACATGTAAAGGCATTAACCCCGGTTGAATATCACTACATTTTTAAAAAAGCTAAGGTAGATTATGCCACCGGCATGCGCATGATGAAAGAATCGGGCCTGGAAAGTATGCCCGGTGGTGGCGCCGAGATATTCCATCCCGAAATACGCGACCAGATAGCCAGGGATAAATGCACCGGCGACCAATGGTTGCAAATTCACGAGGAATGGCATAAACTGGGTATGCGGTCAAACGCTACGATGCTGTACGGACATATAGAAGAATACAAACATCGCGTCGACCACATGGAGCAGCTACGCTGGTTACAGGACAGAACTGGCGGCTTCCAAACCTTCATCCCGCTGAAGTTTAGGAATAAAGATAACCAAATGTCGAACATTGCCGAAACATCGGTAGTGGAAGACCTGCGTAACTACGCCATCGCGCGTATTTATCTGGATAACTTCGACCATATCAAAGCTTATTGGGCAATGATCAGCCGCACTACGGCGCAACTTTCTCTGAATTTTGGTGTTGATGATATTGATGGGACACTGGACGATACCACCAAAATTTACAGCATGGCAGGCGCCGAAGAACAGCACCCGGCCATGAGCACACGCGAACTGGTGGAACTGATCAAGCAAGCCGGCCGCCACCCGATAGAAAGGGATACCTTATATAACGTAGTCACCGATTACAATGAATATGAGTTCCCTAACCAGGCGAAGCCGCAATTTTATAAATTACCGGTGATAAATTAGCCGATGGTTCATGGATCATAGTTCATAACGGTTTCTGCCATGAACTATGATCCATGAACCATGAACTATCAAAAAGAATGACCAAGACACTATATATTGTACGCCACGGACAAACAGATTTAAATAAACAGGGAATAGTGCAGGGGAGAGGTATGGATACCGATCTGAATGCTGAGGGCCGTTTGCAGGCAAATTTGTTTTACGATTCGTACAAGGACGTATCTTTTGATAAGATCTACATCTCCGAACTTAAGCGCACCCAGCAAAGCATACAGCAATTTATAGATAAGGGTATCCCTTACGAGAAATTAGCCGGGCTTGACGAACTGGCCTGGGGAATTTACGAGGGCAAGGAAAGCACGCCTGAAACTAAGGCCGCGTTTTTAAAAGCAGTACGCAACTGGACGGCCGGCGAACTGGACTTTAAATTTGAGAACGGCGAAAGCCCTAACGAGGTACAAGCGCGCCAAAAAGAAGCCATGGCCACTATTATGAGCCATAGTGAAGAGCACACCGTACTGATTTGCATGCATGGCCGCGCTATGCGATTATTGCTATGCCTGCTTAATGATTTGCCGTTGACCCGGATGGAGGATTTTCCGCATCAAAACCTGGTGCTTTATAAGGTGATTCACGATGGCAGTAAGTTCGAGATCGTTGATTTTAACAATTCTATTCATTTAAAAAATCATTAACCACAACGTGGATAAAGTAAAAATATCGGCGGTTAGTTATACTAACACGCAGCCTTTTATATATGGTATTACCCATAGCGATATTATTGATCAAATAGACCTGAGTCTTGACATCCCGGCTGATTGTGCCCAAAAGTTGATCGATAACCAGGTTGATATCGGCCTGATCCCGGTTGCCGCTACCGTAAATATGCCCTATTGGGAAATTGTTTCCGATTACTGTATCGGCGCTAATGGCCCGGTTAACTCGGTATTTATTTTTAGCAATTGCGAGATTCACGAGGTGAAGACTTTACAACTTGATCCGGAATCGCGTTCATCTAACAACCTTGCCCGCGTTTTGCTAAAAAATCATTGGCAAGTAACACCACAACTGATTGTTAATGCACCTGATTATGCCCATTCGGATGATCCGGACACGGCCTTTGTGCAAATAGGCGACCGCACCTTCGATAAAAAAGGAAAATACGCCTATACATATGACCTGGCCGAAGTTTGGAAGGAATTTACCGGCCTTCCTTTTGTATTTGCCGCCTGGATAGCCAATAAACCCATTCCGCAAGAATTTACAGCTGAGTTTAGCAAAGCTTTAAAACATGGTTTAGATAACCGAAAAACCGTTATTGCCAATTTACCCGCCCGTGCTGATTTTGACCTTGATGACTACTTAATGCACAAACTGGATTTTGATCTGGATGCTGATAAGGTTAAAGCCCTGCATTTGTTTATTGATTACATAAAAAAGCTTAATTGATTACCAGTTTGTTAACTTTTCAGGCAGAATGCTATATTATATGTAAAACTGACATTTATAAGTATTATACAAGCTTGAAGATATTGTAAAAAACACACTAAGTGAATTATCATAATTTAAATATCTTAACAAAAAGAGATACATATTATGAAATTATCATAAAAATTAAATTTTATTTGCCAAAACATCAATTCTGATGTATTTTTGTATCGGATTTAAAATTTAAGACTATGAAAAAATTAATCTTAGCAGCTGTATTTGCTGCAACATTTAGCGTAAGCGCGATAGCTGCCGATGGCGGTAAAAAGTATGACGATTCTAAAAATATATCATACTACGTATTAAACCAGTTCAATGCTGATTTTAACAGTGCTGAAAACGTGGTTTGGACAATTACACCTACTTCTCAAAAAGCAGATTTCACTATTGACGGTGTTAAGAAAACTGCCTTCTACAATCTGAGCGGTACTTACCTGGGTGTAACCGAAGAGTTTGATTACAAAAAAGTTCCTTCAGCTGCTAAAAAAGAAATTGCTGATACTTACAAAGATTACACTGTAGGCCAGGTGATTAAATTCCAATCAGCCGAGTCTGACATGTCATTCTACGTAAACTTGGCTATCTCTCAGCCTGAAGCTATCGACTACTTTGTCGACCTGAAAAAAGCTGACAGCGAAATCCTGGTGCGTGTATCGGCACAAGGTGGTGTTTACTTCTTTAAACAAGTTAAATAATTACAAGCTCCCTTTATTCATTTGCAAAGCCCGGTAATTGCCGGGCTTTGCTTGTTTTTATCCACCCATAACCTGTTTTATAAAGTCTTATAAAAGTATAACATCTTCATTTGCCTGCCAATGGCGCACGTATACATTCAAGGGGTATGTATATTGCCGCTTTCGCATAATTTCTTTTGGTTATTTATCACTAAAACAAAATTTTTATTTTTTTTTATAATTAATTTATATATTTGGATAACAGGATTTTAGTTTAATTCCTTTCTGATGATTAATCTGTTTTATTTTCAGTCTGGTTTTGTAATAATCTTAAGAACAATTTTAATACGCTAATTATATTATGAAAACTGGAAAAGTAAAATGGTTTAACACGCAAAAAGGCTTCGGCTTTATCATCACCGAAGAAGGAAAGGACCTTTTTGTGCATTTTAAAGATGTATTGGGCGGAGTTAACGCTATCAAGGATAATGATACCGTTGAATACGATGTGGAGGAAGGCAGAAAAGGATTACAGGCCGTAAAAGTGAAAAAGATATAATTCTATAATCTGATAGGAAATTTAAACCTCTGCCAAAGGCAGGGGTTTTTTTGTGCAAAAAATTTCAGTTGATAAGCTAATTCGTCTATTTTAGGCTGCCAATTCGTATCCCAATTTAAATACATGACAACACCAACTTCCGCCAGTGCCAATCGCAACATGATATTTTTAGTGCTGGTAGCCTCGCTGGGCTATTTTGTTGATATTTACGATCTGCTTATCTTCTCTATCGTTCGTGTAAAAAGCTTAACTGATATCGGCGTCGCCCCGGCCGATCTGAAGGCTCAGGGGACATTCATCATTAACGTACAAATGTTTGGCCTGTTACTGGGCGGCATATTGTGGGGAATTGTTGGCGATAAGCTGGGCCGTATTAAGGTATTGTTCGGGTCGATATTGCTGTATTCCATTGCCAATTTTGTAAACGGCTTTGTAACCGATGTAAATATGTATGCTACCATCCGCTTTTTTGCAGGCGTTGGTTTAGCAGGTGAATTGGGCGCCGGGATAACCCTGGTAAGTGAAACCATGAGCAAAGAAAAGCGAGGCTACGGCACCATGATTGTAGCTGTAGTTGGTTTATTTGGCGCTGTACTGGCTAATATCATCGCAAAGCATTTCGGCTGGCAAAAGGCGTATTTTGTGGGTGGGGGATTAGGGATTGTATTGTTATTACTGCGTGTTGGTACGTTCGAATCGGGCATGTTTAAAAATGCCGAGAAATCGGACGTTAAGCGCGGCGATTTCTTCAGCCTGTTTACTAATGGTAAGCGCTTTTTAAAATATCTATATTGTATATTAATAGGCGCGCCGCTTTGGTATGTGGTAGGGGTACTGGTTACGTTATCGCCCGAATTTGGCAAGGCCCTGGGCGCTAAGGATGTTTTAAATGCCGGCGATGGGGTGCTGTACACCTATATCGGCATCTCTGTAGGCGATCTGTTTGCCGGCATACTGGCACAGATCACCAAATCGCGTAGGCTAACCATGATGATCTTCCTTTTATTATCGGTAGTTACCGCTGTCATCTATTTAAGTTCGCAAGGGGTAACCGCCGGCCAGTTTACCTGGATCTGCTTTTTTATGGGTTGTAGTGTGGGTTATTGGGCTACTTTTGTTACCATCGCTTCCGAGCAATTCGGCACCAATTTACGGGCGACAGTTACTACCACCGTACCCAACTTTGTGCGCGGCTCGCTGATACCAATCAATGGGATATTCGCCTTCTTTTCGGCTAAATATGGAATGATCAACAGTGGGTATATTGTAATGATACTGCTGACTATTATTGCGCTATTCTCCTTAAGTCAATTAAAGGAGACCTTTGGCAAGGACCTGAATTATGTAGAGGGTGCAAGTTAAGCTTTGATCATGCTTCGGTAAGAAAAGGTAAGCGCTTATCCGTTATCCGCAAAATTTCTGCAAATTTGTCGCGATGATATCTAAAGAACAGATCACCGCCGATTATAAACAAATCCAGGACGAAATTTGCGCCGCGCTTGAGCATTTAGATGGTAAAGCCGGCTTTGAAGAAGAAATTTGGGAGCGTGATGGCGGTGGCGGCGGTCGTACCCGGGTAATTCAGAATGGTAACATCCTCGAAAAGGGTGGTGTTAACTTCTCTGCCGTGCACGGCGAATTGTCCGATGTGGTAAAACGATCGTTAAAGGTTGAGCAGAACGATTTTTTCGCGACCGGTATTTCTATTGTGATCCATCCAAATCACCCGATGGTGCCCATCATCCACATGAATATCCGTTATTTCGAAATGCCATCATCATTCGCTGATGGTCAGCAACCGGTACGCTGGTTTGGTGGCGGTATCGACCTGACCCCACATTATGTTTTTGATGAAGACGCACGTTTTTTTCACCAACACCTGAAAGGTACCTGCGATAAATATAACGCGGGCTTCTACCCACGCTTTAAGCAATGGGCCGATGACTACTTCTACATTAAACATCGCCAGGAAACACGCGGTATCGGAGGTATATTTTATGATAAACTGGTATCCACAGATGATTTGGCCTGGACGGATATCTTCGAATTTTCAAAATCGTTAGGCCGTTCGTTTATCGATATCTACACCGAACTGGTAAACCGTAACCGCGATAAATCGTACACTGACCAGCAGAAGGAATGGCAATACCTGCGCCGCAGCCGTTATGCCGAATTTAACCTGGTATATGATGCTGGCACCAAATTCGGGTTGGAAACCAATGGCCGCATCGAATCGATACTGATGAGCTTGCCGCCAACCGCCAAATGGCTGTATAACTTTCAACCTGAAGATGGGAGCGAAGAGGCCCGCACTTTATCATTACTAAAAAAAGGCATCAACTGGTAACCGATATGAAAAAATTCGCCGTCGCTTTTATTGTTATCGTCACCTGTTCGGCTTTCCAGGGGGCAACATCGCTAAAGGGTAACTGGATTTTTGTTGGTGGTATCTACAACGGTAAAAAAGAGGGCGCACCAAAGGAGTATAGTCTGCAACGCAAGTACCAGGATAATAAGTTTGACGCTTATCTTTTGGAGAAAGGTCAAAAGCCGCAAAAGTATCAATCGGGCAATTACCTGCTTAAGCCCGACACCTGCCTTGAAACCGAAACTTACAGCGCGCAACCCTCAAAACTTACCGGGAAAACCGTACATTATCATTACCAGTTACGCCGGGATACGCTGATTTTACAAGCTGTTTTGCCTACCGGTATGCAGGTAGAAGAATACTGGAAAAAACAGCGTTAAAATTGTGGATAAATAATGCCTTGAAAATGGGCTTTTTATGTGCAAAACCCCTTAGATGTTAGTAAAAAAATCTGTCGCTAAAGTTAAAATTCCTATCTTCGCAGGTCGCCTTGAAAATTAAAAAAGTATAAACCTTTTGCGACCTTTATTCTATTAACTAAACAAGAATGGCTGAAGATAACGAAAACGAAAATTCGCATAAAGAAGACAGGATAATCCCCATAAATATTGATGAAGAAATGCGATCTGCCTACATTGATTATTCAATGTCGGTTATCGTATCAAGGGCGCTGCCCGATGTTCGCGATGGTTTAAAACCGGTGCACAGGCGTGTACTTTACGGTATGTTAGACCTGGGCCTGAACAATAACAAACCCTATAAAAAATCGGCCCGTATTGTGGGTGAGGTACTCGGTAAGTACCATCCGCACGGTGATACCTCTGTATACGACGCCATGGTGCGTATGGCGCAGGACTGGAGCCTTCGCTACCCATTTGTTGAAGGACAGGGTAACTACGGATCGCTTGACGGTGACCAACCGGCGGCGATGAGGTATACCGAGGCAAGACTGCAAAAAATAGCCGAAGAAATGCTGGCGGATATCAATAAAGATACCATTGATTTCCAGCTGAACTTCGACGACTCGTTAGAGGAGCCAACCGTATTGCCGAGCAAGATCCCTAACCTGCTGGTTAACGGCGCTTCGGGTATCGCGGTAGGTATGGCCACCAACATGGCCCCGCACAACTTAACCGAAGTAATTAATGCTACGCTGGCTTTAATTGACGACCGCAACATTGAGGTTACCGAGCTGATGAAGCACATTAAAGGCCCGGATTTCCCTACAGGCGGCATCATTTATGGTTACGATGGCGCTAAAGAAGCTTTCTTAACCGGCCGTGGCCGTATTGTCATCCGCGCCCGTGCCGAAATTGAAGTATACAATGGTGACCGTGAGCGTATTGTAGTTAGCGAGATCCCTTACCAGGTGAACAAGGCGCTGATGATTGAGCGTACCGCCGAACTGGTGAATGATAAAAAGATAGAAGGTATCTCATCAATCCGCGATGAATCTAACCGCGAAGGTATCCGGGTGGTATATGAAATAAAACGTGATGCCAACGCGCTGATTGTACTGAATAACCTGTATAAATATACTTCGCTGCAAACCTCGTTCAGTATCAATAACATCGCCCTGGTGCATGGCCGCCCGATGCTGCTGAACCTGAAAGACCTGATCCATCACTTTGTTGAGCACAGGCACGAGGTAGTTGTACGCCGTACCAAATACGAATTGGCCGAAGCCGAAAAGCGCGCGCATATCCTGGAAGGCTTACTGATAGCCTTAGATCACTTAGACCAGGTAATCGCCCTGATCCGTGGATCGAATACGCCGGAAGAAGCACGTGATGGCTTAATGACCCAATTTGGTTTATCTGAGATACAGGCACGCGCCATTTTAGATATGACCCTTCGCCGGTTAACGGGTCTGGAGCGTGATAAGATCAAGGATGAGTACGCAGCATTGATGGAGACGATCAATTACCTGAAGTCGATATTAGCCGACGAAGGCTTGCGTTACCAGATCATCAAGACCGAGCTGACCGAGATGCGCGATAAATACGGTGATGAGCGTAAAACCGAAATGGTACACTCATCAGCAGAAATGAACACCGAAGATTTCATCGAGGATGAAAACGTGGTGATTACGATCTCACGCGAGGGTTATATTAAGCGTACCTCGTTAACGGAATACCGTCGCCAGGGCCGTGGTGGTAAGGGAGCTATCGGCAGTAACAGCCGTGATGAGGACTTCATCGAGCACCTGTTCATTGCATCGAACCACAACTACATGTTGTTCTTCACCGAAGCGGGCCGCTGTTTCTGGTTAAGGGTATTTGAAATTCCGGAAGGCACACGTACTTCTAAAGGCCGCGCTATCCAAAATATCATCAATATCCCTAAAGAAGAGAAGATAAAGGCATACATCAAACTGACATCGTTAAAAGACCAGGAATACCTGGAGAATAACTTTATCATTATGTGTACTGCCAAAGGTGTTATCAAGAAGACATCTTTAGAAGCGTACTCCCGTCCGCGTGCAAACGGTATCAACGCCATCAATATTAACGAGGGCGATACCCTGTTGGAAGCAAGCCTGACCACCGGCAGCAGCGAGATCGTTATGGCGCTGAAATCGGGCCGTGCCATCCGCTTTAACGAATCGACCGTACGCCCAATGGGCCGTACCGCTACCGGCGTGCGTGGTATCTCGCTTGACAGTGAGCAGGACGAGGTTGTTGGTATGATCAGTATAGATAACCCCGAAACTACCGTACTGGTGGTATCAGAAAAAGGTTACGGCAAACGTACTGATATTGAGGATTACCGCGTTACCAACCGTGGTGGCAAGGGTGTTAAAACCATCAGCATAACCGAAAAAACAGGCAAACTTGTTGCCATAAAAGGTGTTACTGATGAGGAAGACCTGATGATCATCAACAAATCGGGTATTATTATTCGTATAGCCGTAAGCGAACTGAGAACAATGGGCCGCGCCACACAGGGCGTACGCCTGATCACACTGAAAGGTGATGATGAAATTGCATCGGTAGCAAAAATTGAACGCGAAGAGGAAGAAGAAAAACCGGAAGGAGAGGGCCTTGAAAATGGCACAACCGAAGGGGGAGAGGCTGACAGCAATCAAGGTGGCAGTAATACCCAGCCAGAACCTCCTGCTGAAGATCAAGAATAAAAATCATATATGATGAACAACCGTAAAATCATTTTTTCGGTAGTTGTTTTACTGTTTACTACATCCTTTACTTTCGGCCAGTCTGAAAAGTTGAAGGGGGTGGTAAACAGTTTAGCATTTTATAGGAAGCAGCAAGACCTGAAGTATTTGGCCAATGCCAAAAAATCGGTTGATAGCTTAATTAAAACCAAATCAGATTCGGCAGATCTGGAGAAGAACGTATACAAGGCCTTGGTTTACACCAGCATTGTATATACCGACTCGCTGAACAAACTTGGTAATCCGCCAAATTTCTTTCTGCAAACCGTTCGCCTGGTGGATGATTTGGATAAAAAGAAGAAGATCTATAAGTACCAGGCCGAGATGAATTACGCCAAACGCTGCCTGGCCAATGCTTATTTAAGGCGGGGTTTTATCCAAATGCGTATTTCTGACTATACTAACGCATTGAGAGTGTTTAAGATAGCGCAAACTTACGCGCCATCCTTCAGGGAGATAAACGCCTATATCGCTTATGCTAATAATAAAACGGGTAATATCCAGGAGGCTGCAAAGTGTTATACCATCCTGCTAAATACCGATACGATAAAAGCCGAGTACATTGATGCCGCAGCCAGTACCTATAAAGCGATAGGGGATACCGCCAAAGCCCTTCAGATCTTGCAAAAGGGGAGGAAGTTGCTCCCGGGCGACCGTACTTTTTTACTGGAGGAAGCCAATATTTACAACAATCGTAAAGATTATAGTGCATTAGCCCCTTTATTGCCTCAACTGCTTGACGATAATCCAAATAATGCTGATATTGCGTTTATAGCGGCTAACTGCTACGATCGTTTAAACGAATATGACAGGGCGGAATCTATGTATTTGCATACCATAGATCTGAACAGTACATTTTACGATCCGGTTTTTAATCTTGGCTTATTATACTTAAAAACCAGTTCCTTAAAAAAGGACGCAAACGCGAACAATGATCTGAAAAGGGCCGCGCAATGGCTGGAAAAGGCCAATGAAATATCGCCGGGCGATGCAAAATGCCTGCAACTTTTGCAGATCGCGTATACCAGGCAGGGAAACACAGAACAGTTAAACAAGGTAAATAATAAATTAAAACAGTTAACCAACGAATAAATCATGAAAATCAACTTTTTGATGACCGGCCTGTTAGGCTTAATTACAGTGACGGCTTTCGCGCAAAAGGGAGAGTTAAATACTGCCCAGTCTGAATACAATAAGTATGAGACTTTGAAAACCCAAAAGTCAATGGGCACGCTGGCAATAACCAGCCTTAAAACTGCAAGAACATCTATTGACAAGGCTGCAGCCAACGACAAAACATCTGCGCTGCCACTTACTTATGCGTTAAAAGGTTCTATATATGCTTCATTAGCATTTAACGACACTGTTGCTACTACATCAATGCCATTATTCACAACCGCCGAAGAAGCGCTTAAAAAAGCTAAGGAACTGGATAAAGCCGGCGAAAACAAAAAACTAATTGATGGCGCCGAAATAACCATGGCACAGTATCAATTAAATAAAGGCGTAAAAGAGTATGGCGAGAAAAAATACGACCTGGCCTATAAATCGTTCGATTACTATCGCACCATACTTCCTGAAGACACCAATGCCATCTATTATACCGGTATTGCCGCGGCCAATGCCGGCAATTGGGATGCAGCTATTACAAATTATCAAAAACTGCTAACCACCAATTATTCTAAAAAAGCTGCCGCGTACCAGGATCTATCGGGCTTTTACCTTCAAAAAAAGGACACTACCGGCTCTATTAAAGTAATGACCGAGGCATCGGAAAAATTCCCTAACGATGCAGCTATCAGCAAGCGTTTATTAGAAATGAACTTGCAAACCGGCAAGCAGTCTGAAGTTTTAGGAAAAATTGAAAAAACAATTGCCAACGATCCTAAAAACAAAACGCTGTACTACTACGCTGGTATTACTTATACCCAGGTTGCCGACCAAGCCACAAAAAACATGAAGGGTAAAGATGCAGCTGCTACAGCCGCTTTAACCAAAAGCCGCGACGAAGCTTTAGCTAAAGCCGAAGCGATGTATAAAAAAGCGCTGGAAATTGATCCGAACTATTTTGAAGCAAACTTAAACTTAGGTTACGTATTGATCACGCCAGCGATCGATCTGTTTAATGCGGCCAGGAAATTACCGGTAACAAAACAAAAAGAATACGATGCGGCAATGAAACAAGCAAACACTTTGTTTGACGCTGCAAAACCTTACCTGCAAAAAGCGGTTGACCTGCAACCAAAAAACCTGGACGCGTTGACCAACCTTAGAACTTACTATCTTGGTAAAAACGATGTGGCTAACGCTTCAGCCATCAAAAAACAAATTGATGAGTTGACCGGCGTATCTAAATAAGACAAACAAAAGAGAAGAGGCTACTAAAAATAGCCTTTCTCTTTAAAACTTCTATTTAACATAACATTAATTATTTTTACTTTATTTAGATAATATAAATACCGAATATCTTGCTAACTTTGTTAGTATGAAACGCTCCGGTAGTACCGATCTTCCTTTGCATTATGGTTATGTTCCAAAGTGGCTTGCCGAGCGTATGGCTAAACTTGGGTTAGCTGTTGTAGAATGTTTGGTAATGGAATACGGCAACGAAGAAGTTTTAAAACGATTGGCTGATCCGTTTTGGTTTCAAAGTTTGGGCGCTGTTATGGGCATGGATTGGCATTCGTCGGGAATTACAACATCAGTTATGGGCGCGCTGAAACGCGCTATAAATCCACACGCTAAAGAATTAGGCATTTACATTTGCGGCGGAAAAGGAAAATTTTCAAGAGAAACACCGGTTGAATTAATGCGTTTGGGCGATTCAACGGGCTTAGATGCTAATTATTTAGTGCGCTGTAGCAAATTGAGTGCTAAAGTTGACAATACCGCTGTGCAGGACGGATTTCAATTATATACACACAACTTTGTTGTAAGTAATGCTGGCAAATGGTCTGTAATACAGCAAGGTATGAGCGATTTTAGCAGTACCGCCCGGCGTTATCACTGGCATTCGGATGATCTGACATCGTTTATAAACGACCCTCACAGCGCTATTTATGGGCAAAATCACGGAGAAATATTAAATCTTGCTGATAAGCGCGCGGACGCTACACGTACCGGCATTATGAATATATCAAGCGAAAAACCTGATGTTATGCTGAACGAGATCAGGCATTTAAGTATGCCGGCACATCATGATGTCCGTTCGAAGGATGTCGACCTGAAGCGGCTCGGCGCTGTACTGTGGTTGGCACAAGAAAAGCGACCGGCTGACTTTGAAGATCTACTTTTATTAGAAGGATTAGGCCCGCGGACATTGCAATCGTTAACGCTGGTTAGCGAGGTAATTTACGGCACGCCTTCACGCTTTAAAGATCCTGCAAGATTTTCATTTGCTCATGGCGGGAAGGATGGCCACCCCTTTCCGGTTCCTACAAAAGTTTACGATGAAACCTTGGCTACGCTACACACAGCAATCCACAAAGCCAAAATGGGTAATTCAGATAAAACTGAAGCGATTAAAAAGCTACACACTATAGCCAGGAATGCAGAACAGGACTTCACTCCTAACACCAATTTCGACAAGGTAATTGAGCAAGAGCGCGCCGATTCATGGAAATATGGCGGGCGTACTGTATTTGGCCGCGCTAAACCTCCGGGACAGCAGCAGCTGAAACTATTTTAAACTTATTTCAACCCGGCTTCAATAGCCCGGGCCGAATCAAGATGCATTTTAATGGTAGGCAAAGTTTTCTTGGCAAACTGTTGCACCGCGTTGTTTTTATTATGGGTGGTTTCCTGAAACAAATCTACAGCCAGGGTATGGTCTTTTACCATCATACCCATATACGCTTTATCAAAATTTTGTCCGCTTAACCGGGCAATACTATCAATGGTTTTTTGATGTGCTACTGATATGGTATCTACCTTGTCCACCAGTTTATTATCGGCCAGGTCGGCTAATTGTTTGCCGGCTTCGGTATGGTCTTCTACCATCATTTTAGCAAACTTTACTACGCGTGGATTTTTAGATAAGGTTTCCGCAATTGCCGATGCCTTTATTTCTGCCAGGCCGGCTTCGCTTGCTTTTTTTATAAAGCCCAAAGCCTGTCCGTCCACAAGCGTTTTATTATTAAAATTCTTAGCTCTTTTATTATCCCCGGTACAGGATGCAATAGTTACCAAAACAATCGGCAACAAAAATAAAGGGGTTGTTTTTTTCATCGTTAATAGATTAGCAATAATAGGGTAACAATTATTGCTAATACTGGTTTACCACAATGGAAAATTATTTAACCATTGGCATAAATATACTACTACTAACGGTTTAAAGCGTAGTTAATGCCACCCGTAAGGTGCTGCAAAAACAAATTGTCGGTAGTGAAATCTTCTTTGGTGTGGCCAAGGGCGGTGTAAAAAACACGGCCACCTTCAAATTTCTGGTACCAGGCCATTGGGTGGTTTCCATTCATTTCACCACCGGTATAGCTGGTTTCATCAATTTTCATCAGCACATTGATATCCGGGCTTACCTGTTTAAAATTATACCATTCATCGGTATGTTGCCAGGTTTGCGGCAGCATTTTGGTAGATGGGTGCTTAGTATCAATAATATTTAAATTAGCCGGTTGTATTTTAGGATGCTTGGTGAAATAAGCGCCCACCAGTTTACCATACCAATCCCAATCGTACAGGCAATCGGTAGCGGCGTGTATGCCTACAAAACCACCGCCTTTGTGTATATAATTTACAAAAGCTTTTTGCTGATCGGCGTTGAGCAGCGCGTTTCCCGTCGGACTTAAAAATATGAGCGCCTTATATTGTTTCAGGTTAGCATCGGTAAACATGGCCGGATTAGTGGTTGTATCCACGCTGAAATTATCAGTTTCGCCGATTTTTTGAATGGCAGTGATACCGTCCGCGATGCTGGCATGGTGATAACCTTTGGTTAGCGAAAAGATCAGCACTTTATCCGGGCTTTTCTTTTTGAAACCTAAAAACACGGTGGCGCACAAAGCCAGCAGGAAAACTTTTTTCATCATAACTTAGGCAGAATTACGTCCGGCGTTTACAATACCGTAAACCGTACGGATCACTAATTTATTGTAAATATCCGTAAATTCCTCTTGGTGCTGATGATTTAATTTATGCAGCGCATAATGCTGAATAATAACCAAAGGCAATACAATTCGCTCACGCAGCGCTATGGATCGCCGCTCTATCGGGTATTCCTCCATTAACGATTCGCTACCGGTTAATTCAAGCAATAATTCTTTAGTTAGTTCGTACTCATCGTGCAGTTTCTTCCAAAATGCACCAAAAGTTTTATCGCTTTCCAAATAGGCAGTTACGCGGAAATCCGATTTCGACATGGACATCATACAGTTATCAACCACGGTTTTAAAATAACCCGAGTTATGGTATAATTCCTGTATTTCCTTCCAGCGCTTCTCCCCTTTTATTTTCTTTAACGCGGTACCTACGCCGTAAAAACCCGGGATATTCTGCTTCATCTGGCCCCAGGCGGTTACAAAACTGATGGCGCGCAGATCTTCCAGCTTCAGTTTGGCACCTGCATTACGCTTAGTTGGGCGACTGCTGATATTGATCCGCGACAGTAATTTCAACGGGCTTAATTTCTCCAGGTACTCCACAAACAACGGATCTTCACGCAGTGCAAGAAAAGCCTTATAGCTTTCATCCGCCATTTCAGATATCATCTTTTTGTGGCTGCTATCCAGCAGATCATGGCGGTTTGGATTTAAAGCCGATACGATACCCGCGTTGATCAATTGCTCTGAATTGAATCTTGCCGTATCAACCGAACCGTATTGCGAACTCACAGTTTGGCCCTGTATGGTCAGCTGGATATGATCGTTAGCAATATCTTTACCCATTGATGAGTAGAAACGGTGTGTTTTACCACCGCCGCGCGCAGGAGGCCCCCCTCTCCCATCAAAAAACGCTAATTGTATATTATGCTTGCGCGCCATGGCCGTCAGCTCAACCTTAGCTTTATATATCGACCAGTTGGCCATCAGGTAACCACCATCCTTTGTACTATCGCTAAAGCCAAGCATAATGGTTTGGCGGTTATGGCGGTTCTTCAGGTGCGATTTATAGAACGGATGCGTATACAGCTTCTCCATAATCTCGGCCGCGTGGGCCAAATCGTTCACGGTTTCAAACAGCGGCATAAAATCAACCGTCAGTTCGTTCTTTTTCCAGCCGCTCCATAAAAACAGGTCCATCAACTGCAAAATATCCGATGCCTGCTGGCAGTTACTGATAATAAAGCGCTGGCAGGCCCGCTCACCATTGGTATGCTGAATAGTCTTCATCAGCCTGATGGTATCCAATGTATCCTTCACCAGGTCGTCGGCATCGTCGCCAACAAATAAGTTAGCCTCGTTAAAGGTAAGTGCCTTAAGCTTATCCTCTTCGCTTAAATCCAGGTAGCCGTTCTTTATAGCTTTATCAACCTGGCGGCCTGCAGTACAATACTTAAATACATTACGCAGCACCCGGCTATCCTGCCTGATATCCAACGTGGCGAAGTAGCAACCAAACGCGCGCACTTTGTGCAGCAGGTCATCAACCAGGTTTAAGAACAAGCCGTCATGGTCGTTTATGATGGTTTCTTTGATAGATGACAAAAGCCCGATCAGGTCGGCCTGCAGGTTGGCCGGTTGCGGTTGCTCATTAAAAGCATTTTGGTAAAGTAACGTCTCCAGCGCCTTCATCGGCCTTTCCACACCGCGGAAGGTAATACGGCGTTTCAGCACCCGGTAATCGCGGTAATAGCAGCGGAATATGATCTGTCTTAAATTGGCGGCAACGGTTTTAGTGGTCTCGCAATTAACGTTCGGGTTGCCATCGCGGTCGCCACCCGGCCAAAAGCCCAGTTCAACCACCTGGTTATCGCCATCTTTCAGATCAAATTCTTCTTCAAGCTTGGCCTGTGTTGCTGTTACGGCATGATAGAACACATTCTCCAAAAACCAGATCAGGCTAACAGCCTCATCAACAGGGGTAGGTGAAGTTTTATTAAAGAAAGGCGTTTTACCCAACTGCTGTAGCAACGCGTTAATAGTATTAATATCATTAACCTTTAAGGCGTCGATCAGGTCGGTCATGATACCCAGCACCCGGCTTGGGTAAAATTGGGTTGGGTGCGCGGTCAGTACCAGGCGCAGCGAAAATGTTTTCAGCTTTTCCTTTATCTGCTGGCGCATTTCATCATCGCCATCCACCTGTTGCAACAGGCTTTGCAGGGTACCGGTCTTTTCAAAGTGACCGATCTTGTTAAAGGATGAATCTTCAATGGCATCAAATAGAACCACCTGGCGCTCGATATACTGAATGAACCTGAACAGGCGGTTGATCTGCTCCTCGTGATCAATATCGGGTACATACTTTTTAAAGAACGACTCGATAATAGCCGCGGGCGATTTTTGCTTAGCTGTTTCTTTTTCGCAATGCGAACTGAAAAAAGGAAGTAAAATACCTGTATCTTTTACCTGGTAAAAAGGTAACGTAAGAAAAAGGCTATCGTATAACTGGAAACGGCTTTCCACCTCCTGGTTAAAAATGATTTCCCGCTGACTAAGCTTGGTTACTGATGGCATATAAATTTATAAAGGTTGTTATATGATGCCGAAAATACGACTAATTTTGTGGGGTTCAATTTAATCACTATTAATATATTTTTTAGCAACAGGCTAAATTATTAAGAAATCCGCATTAAAAACAATAAAAACTATTAAATTGTTTAATTTCACATCGATATAAACGCCTAATATTAATGAACACACAAAGCAGGGAAATAAAAAGCTTTTTCTACAGCCAGTATTTTTCTGATGGTTTACGCATCTCGCTGGGCATTTTACTGCCTACGCTGATACTTACCCAATTTAATTTGTTTGATATGGGCCTCACACTATCGCTGGGCGCTTTGTGCGTTTGCGTGGTAGACGTGCCGGGGCCAACTATGCATAAGCGTAATGCCATGCTGATATGCAATGGGTTAATATTTGTGGTTGCGGTGATCACCGGCTTTGCGCGATTGAACCTGTATACACTGGGTGTAGAGATCGCTTTGTTCTCGTTCCTGTTTTCGATGTTTACCGTTTATGGCAATCGGGCGGCATCGGTAGGTACTGCTTCGTTACTCATTATGATATTCATGATGGATAAGGCCATTCAGCCCGACGAAATAGTTAGTTACAGTGCTACTTTGCTGGCAGGCGGTGTATGGTATATGTTGCAAAGCCTGCTGTTTTTCACGATAAGGCCATATCGCGCAGCACAGCAGGCCCTTGGCGAAAACATGCTTGATGTGGTGAAATTCCTGCGTATCAAAGCTGATTTTTATAAGCCCGATACCGATATCGATGAGAATTACCGCAAACTGGTATCGCACCAGATACAGGTGAGCCAGCACCAGGATGTTGTACGCGAGATCTTATTCAAGAGCCGCGTCATGGTAAAGGAATCGACCTATGCCAGCCGGATACTGCTGATCACCTTTGTCGACCTGGTCGATCTGTACGAACAGATCATGGCCACACACTATGATTATAAGGATATCCACGAAAAATTTGGCCACACAGGCGTGCTGGAAGAAATAGCCGCTTTACTGCACCGCATGGCCGACGAACTGGATAATATTGGTTTTGCCATCCTGTCGAACAGCCGCTATAAGCACATGGCTAATTTTGATAAGGATCTGGAACAATTAAAAACCATGATTGATGGCGTAGGTAAAAACGATCCGGGTATCAGTAACCTGGTGCTAAAAAAGATCCTGATCAATCTGCGCGATCTTAACCGGCGTATATCCGACGTTTTTAACTACTACAACTCCAAATCCTCTGCCAGTTTAATGGAACGTAAGGACGAGGAGTATTCAAAATTTGTTACCCACCAGGATTACGCGCCACGCATCTTCTTCGATAACCTTACGTTCAGTTCGGCGGCGTTTAAACATGCCCTCCGGGTATCGCTGGTGTGCATCTTCGGCTTTTTTGTAACCAAAAGCGCCGAGGTAATTGTTTTTGCCGATTATATTACCGGCCGCAAATTGGTTTTTGGGCACCATAGTTATTGGGTACTGTTAACTATCATCGTTATATTAAAACCAGGCTACAGCCTTTCCAAGCAGCGTAATTACCAACGTTTAATTGGCACCATTGCCGGCGGAGTTATAGGTGTATTGATTTTAGTGTTTGTACATAACACTATTGTACAGTTTGTTCTGCTGGTGATATTTATGATGGGCGCTTATAGCTTCCAGCGTTTAAACTACGTGGTAAGCGTTATTTTAATGACCCCCTATGTGCTGATCCTTTTCAAGTTTTTAGGCGTAGGGCACTTAAATATAGCCCAGGAGCGTATTGTGGATACCATTATCGGTTCGGTTATCGCGTTTATTGCCAGTTATGTGCTGTTCCCGTCGTGGGAATCGGAAATCATTACCGAAAGTCTGCGCGATGTGGTTTATGCCAATACGCATTACCTGGCTAAAATTGCCGAAAGCATGACCGGCGCCTCGACTGGTACCACCGATTATAAACTGGCCCGTAAAGAGGTTTATGTAACATCGGCTAACCTTTCGGCCGCATTTGAACGGATGACATCAGAACCTAAAAGGAAGCAAAAGAAAAGCAAGGAGGTGCACAAATTTGTGGTACTGAACCATATTCTGTCATCGTACCTGGCTACCATTGCCCCTACCGCTTCATCAGCAAAAATGACAGCCAAACCCCACCCCGATCATATCAAACTGTTTAAACGCAGTGTGGCCGTGTTAAACGAGACTGATAAAAAGCTGGGGGGCAAAACTGTGGAGTTTACAGCCGATAAAGGTATTAAACCAACGGATTCCATCCCCGATCTTACCGCTGATGAAAAATTGCTGAAAGAGCAATTAGGCTTTATCAACAAGATCACTAACGATATTGCAAAAGTTACAGATAACTATCTGCAATAGTGATAGTTTAATTAGTTCATCCCCACATGTCCTTTAACCGAATCGAATATTTTTTGCGAATCGAAAGCTGCACCGTTTTTAAACACCATATCGGTTTTACGGATATTTTTGATATCGGCAGACAGATCGCCATTTAACAAAACAAGATCTGCCTTTTTTCCGGGTGCGATGCTGCCGATATCACCTTGTCTGCCTAAATACATCGCACCATTCAAAGTGCATATTTTTATAGCTTGTTCAGGCGTAAAACCGCCTTCAACCAATAATTCTATTTCACGGTGATTAGAATAGCCGCTCACTACACGACCCGCACCGGTTGGATCGGTACCTGCTACCAGTAAGCCGCCCATGGCTACGTATTGCTTTTCCCAGGCCTGCTCCTTGGCAAACAGGGCTGCGCTGGCCTGGTCGCGATTTTGAGCTGCCTGCCATTTCTTTTGCACCATTTCCCTTACTTCAGGCGTAAGCGCTTCATCAGCCCCGCCTGGGAATACCTCGCGGCTGGTAGATGGCTCAAAAACTGTTAAGGTGGAAGTTAAAGCCACATGTTTACCGATCATGAATTTCATCAGATCCTTCATTTTTGGGCTATTCACATCCAGTTTCATCAGCGATTGGCGTTCGTGGTTATCATCAACCGCATTTTCTACCTTCAGGCTATCGAAATCGCCGCTGGCCATAAAACCGTGCTCTAAATTATCAATGCCTATTTCTGCAGCTTCGCGATAGGTTACCGCACCTATATGCCCGGTTACTTTCAGTTTACGCTTATGTGCTTCGCGCACTACGGCAGCCATGTCGGCCTTGGTGGCGTGCACATACATTTTAAAGGAGGTGCATCCCCTGTCGGCCCAAAAGTTAACGGTAGCCGCGGCTTCTTCCGGGCCTTTAATTACGTTAAGGCCGGGGATATCGTACCCTTGCTCTTCGATATATGGCGCCGTAACATCCATATCCGGGCCTAACATTTTGCCATCGGCTATCATTCGTTTAATGTTAAGGTCGGTTTGTGGCTCGATACTGCCCGCCGTGCGGATGGTTGTAGCCCCGCCGGCCAGGTATAAGCGCGGAAACGAATAAGGCATTTGCGCGATATTGAACATATTACCCGCAGGCATAGTATAATACATATGCTCGTGCAGCATCACCAATCCCGGGATAAGTGTTTTGCCCGTACCGTCGATGGTTTTGATATTATCCGGGAGTTTTATTTTCGCGGCATCGCCCACCTGCTCTATTTTGCCATTACGAATAATAATGGTTTGGTTCGACTTTGCGGGATTACCTGTGCCATCTATCAATTTTACATTGGTAATGGCTATAATAGCCTCATTAAACTTAATGTAAGCGGCAACCTGCGGCGTGTAATTTTGCCCCCGGCCGATAAACCATATGCCTGATAATAAGGCTACAAGAAAAAAGCGATTGATTTTCATGCATCCAATTTAGGCATTTTCAAATAAACTTAACGGGCATTAAGCTTATTCCGTTCGCAGGCTTTTTACCGGGTTTACCACTGCTGCTTTTATGGCTTGTATACTAACGGTAATTAAGGCTATAACCAATATCACAACGCCGGCCGCAGCAAATACCAGCCAACTGAGCTGTACCTGGTAGGCAAACTCCTGCAGCCATTTGCGTGATGCCAGGTACGATACCGGGAACGCGACAACCAGGGCGAGAATGATCAGCTTCAGGAAATCCATGGATAACATAGCAGTGATGCCCGCAGCTGATGCGCCGAATACCTTGCGGATACCAATCTCCTTGGTTCGTTGTGCTGCTGCGAACGCGCTGAGTGCAAATATCCCCATCAGGGCAATAACAATAGATACTGCCGATAATAGAATGGTGATCTTGCCGAAGCGCTCGTATTTATCCAATAGCTTAGCAAAATCCTGGTCGAGCCAGGTATAACGCAAAGGGTAGCCGGGTTCAATGCTTTTCCAATACTTCTCTACAGCCCGGGTTGTAGCCGATGCCTCGCGCCCATTCACTTTTACAAGGATGGATTTATACCCGCCAAACATGTGCTTCTGCACAGCTATCCCGTAAACTTCTGGTACAATCAACGAGTTATAGCCCGCCACATGATTATCCTTAACCACACCGATGATATTATACTTAACGCCTATCAGCTCTACCTGCTGGCCGATGGGATCCCTGTAACCCATATATCGCGCAGTGGTTTGGTTGATAATGGCCGAATTCACCGTATCTGAAGCATAAACAGGTGAAAAATCGCGACCGGAAACAAACTTGATATTGAGCGTTTTAAAATAATCAAAATGTACAAAATCGAAAGTAACCTGCCCTTTGCGGTTATTAAAGCTGGCATCGGCTCCGGTTACGTTTGATGGCGTGCCGGGATAAAAATCGGTCATCGCTACAGATTTAACACCCGGTATTTGCATCATTTGCGTTTTTAAAAGATCGATCCTGTTATCCGGCATTCCCGGATCTATCAACCTACCCGAATACGGTTTAAGCACCATCACCTGCTCGGTAGTAAAACCCGGATCGGTAGAATTGATATAATGCAATTGCAGGTAAACCACCGCCATACCAATAATAAAGCAAGCCGATATACTGAATTGTAATATGACAAGTCCGTTGCGCAGGAGTTTCCCCTTCACACTTTTGGTGATCTCGCCCTTTAAAACCCGTGCCGCCTGGAATGATGACAATATAAATGCGGGATAGGCGCCCGATAACAGCGTAACCGCCAGTACCAGCAATAATAATTGCCCGGCAAACATCCAGTTCGCCATTGCCGAACCATTATCGAAGAAGCTTAAATGCATCCCGAAAGCCGAATTAAGAATGGCGATGATCCACTTGGCTAACAATATACCAATCAACATCGCCATAAAGCTTTGTACAAAAGCCTCGGCCAGGAATTGGCCGATCAGCTGACGGCGGCCTGCTCCCATCACTTTGCGGATGCCCGATTCTTTGGCGCGCTTACCAGCACGCGCTATAGAAAGGTTGATATAATTAATGCAGGCCAGCACCAATACCAGTACAGCTGCAATACCAAAAAATATAACCGGCGTGCTATTCCCTGCTTTGGTATTAAACAATGGGTGATTCCCGGCCGCGTCACGATATATTTTAGCCTTCGAGAATAAATGCACATCGGCCACAGGCTCAAATGTTACCTGGTCTACACTGTGGCCCAGGTTGGCTTTTATCCATTGCTCCGGCTGCTTGCCAGGTTCGGTTACTTTAGGATTGCCGGCCGACATCATACCATATGAGTAAGTGGCAAGACTATTAACTATCAAACTTTTGGTTTTTTTAGATAAAGCATCTACCGAAGTTCCCGGCCTAAGCAAAGCATAAGTAAAGTAAACATTAGCCGACCAGTTTGTACCGGTCAGCGATGAAAATGAAACGCATATATCAAAATCAAGGTGCGATTGTGCCTTACCCTCGCAGACGCCAGCAACGGTATAGGTTTTCCCATTATTTAAAACCATGGTTTTACCCACACTATTCTCCGTACCAAATAACCTCATACTGGTAGTGCCGGTAATAATGGCATCGCCCGGTTGCTTTAGGGCGCTTACCATACTGCCGTATTTTAGTTTATAAGGCATCACGGTCAGGAAGGAGCTATCGGCGGCCATTACCCTTTCAATATACAAAGCTTTATCGCCCACGGTAACCAATTGCTGCCCTTTATCCGATATCCTGGTAGCAGCCCGCACTTCGGGACAATTGGCTACTAACTGGGCGGCTAAAGGAAAAGGTGTCCATGCCGAATTAGTGGTCTCTTCGCCCCAGGTTTCCTTCATATCAACCCGGTAAGTACGGCTTAATTGCTTATCCCATTTATCAAAACCGGTCTCGTAATTCACATATACCAATGCTGCTATAAAAGCGGCAAGACCAAAAGCAAGCCCGGCGATATTCATCAGCGTGTAGCCTTTATTACGCTGTACGTTGCGCCAGGCAATGGTGAAGTAGTTTTTAAGCATAGCAGACCAGTTTAAAGATGATAATAGTTTAAGATATCATACTAAAAAGAATGCCATACCTATATCTATTTAAAAATCAATATATTATATCGATTTAAACCAATAAAAGTGTTCGCTTATGATACAGGCACCGTTCGGTTTAATGGCATGTTATTGGGCTATAGCTATTTATAGATTCGCCCGATGAGTGGATCGTTGAAGATAGTCTTCTTTAGTTTTTCCGCGTCGATCATGCCCTGGTGCTGATATACAACTTTACCATTGGGGTTAACCAACATGGTATAAGGCAAAGCGCCCGACCATTTAGGGTCGATGGCCTCTATCATTTTATACTTATTATCGCCAGTGTAGATATAGTTTTTGCCCGACGCCTGTTTGCGCTGTAAAAACTTATAAGCCTTATCCCTTGCAGAAAGATCATCAGTTGTGATGCTTACAAACTCCAGACCCCGGTCGCGGTACATGTGATTGATAGTTACCAGGTCAGAAAATTCGGCAACGCAGGGGCTGCACCATGTCGCCCAAATATTGATGAGGCGCAGTTTACCTGTTTTGCTTTCCAGTAAATGCTTTATACCATTTATATTGATGGTGTCCAGCTTTACCGGTTCATTAGCCCAGGTTATCGTGGCCTTTTTTATCCAGTCGCGCTTTTCGGCCCATTTTACCGAGCAGCCAAAGGTTTTGGTAACCGGTACCGCGATTTCTTTACCGGCCAATAAAGCATCAATGGCATCCCGTGCATCTAAAGATGTGGGCGTTTTAGCGGGGTCTTCCATATCGTCGATGCGGCCATTATAGCGCAGTTTACGTTGTTTATCGAAAATAAAGACGTGTGGTGTAGATGTAGGGCCAAATTTTTTAGAAGTGATCTCGGTAGCGCCATCATACAGGTACGGAAAGTTGAAATGCTTATCCCGCGCACGGATCTTCATATCGGCAAACGAGTCGCCTACATCGCTGTAACCTAACTCATCCAGGCGTAATGCTTTGGGGTTGTTAGGATTGATGGCTACAACCCTAACCCCTTTGCCAGCATAGTCGTTAGTCAGTTTTATAACACGCTCCTCATAAGCTTGCGATGTAGGACAGTGATTGCACATGAATATCACTACCAATACTTTAGCACTTTTAAATGAAGCTAAACTGTACATTTTACCATTGACACCACGCAGGTAAAAGTCGGGTGCTGAAGAACCGATAGCCATTGTTTTATGATCGTCAACGGCAAATGCGCTGGTATAGATGAGCAATAACAGAAATGAAAAACAGGTAAACATCCTGCGGGTTAGCATCGGCATATTTGTAGTATTATTTTAAGTGTTACTTAAATATAATAAACGATTGCTTATATTGCTAACACCTTAACAATCAATATTATGCCTAATCACCTTTCAACCCTCGGAATTATCCATACCGCCATTAGTATTTTGGCTATCGGATCTGCTTTAGTAGCGCTGCCACGTTATGGTAAAATCGACCCTAAAACCAGCCCTGGCAAATGGTACATCGGCTTAACCATTTTAACCTGCTTAACGGCTCTGCCTATTATGCGCACAGGGCATCCTACACCGGGGCACCCACTGGCCATTATTATCTTAGTCCTGCTGCCTATCGGTATTTATGCGAAAGCCATACCAGTGCTGAAAAAAAAAGGCGATTATACGCAAGCCATTATCTTATCGTTAACGCTTTTTCTATCGATGGTGCCGGCAACCGTTGAAACATTAACGCGTGTACCCCTCAGCGGCCCTATCGCCGCCAGCGATCAGGATCCGATTGTAAAGACCACTCTTGGCATTATATTCATTATTTTTTTAATTGGGGTTACCTATCAGACATTAAAAATAAAAGCCCGGAAGAAAGCGACTGTAACGCCCGATAATAGTATGCATTTGAGTTAAATTAGTAATTCATAAAAAAGTCGCGCCAAATTTAGCGCGACTTTTTTATGAACCCCCGTCATCCCGAGCGATAGCGAAAGATACCCCGATAAGCAGGACGGTAATACATAGCCGGGGATATTTAGCTATCGTTCAACATGACGAGGTGTGTTTTGGGATCCTTCGCTATCGCTCGGGATGACGGATTTTTATTCCTTCTTTACTCCCCATATGGTAACCGGGCCTAATAAGCCCGATGGATTTAACGTAGTCCTTGGTGGGCCGAATGCAGGCGGGCCGGGGCTCAGGAACCTTTTATCAGCCGGCAATTGCAAGTCGCCGGTTATGCGGTTGCTCCATTCGTTCGTCACTTTTATTTCGACGATATTCTTACCGGGTTTTAGCTGGTTGCCTAATGCGGTGATATAAGGCGCCTTCCATAGCGTATCGGGCTTGCTGCCATTTACGGTAACTACGGCAATATCCCCTACCTGTCCTAAATTTAACCAAACAGCAGACTTATCTTTTAACCACTCCTTTTTTACATCGATAGTTTTGGTGTAGGTAGCTGTACCCGAAAAATACTTGATACCGGGATCAGTATTCGTTGTCCATGATGCCAGGCTATCCGTTTGTATAGATGCCGGAGCGCCCCAACCGCCCGGGAACCCCAATGTCCACGGGCCTGTAATGGTACCAAGCATCGCAGGTAGATTGTAAGTGATCGTGCGGCTTGTTGCCGAAGTATTATTATTGAACAGCACATAAACAGCTTCGCGGGGAGCCAGGTGCAGGTGTACGGTAGTTGCATTGCCACTCATGTTAAATGCGGCAGGTTCCGAGTTGCCCGAATCGGCATGCCACAGCTCCGGGTCTTTACCGGTGATCCTGAAATCGGCATCCAAATCTTGTTGCATATTTGTGCGGTTTACCATCAGGTAGATATCGCTGTTACCGTCGTGGCGGTGTATCCATGAAACCTCGGCCAGCGGGCGATGCGCGTCTACATCTTTAATGACACCGTTGGCTTGCAGTACACGTTGTAAAGGCAAACCCCAAATCACTTTGCCTTTGCCATAGGTGCGGGTGGTGCGACTAACACCATCCAAATCGCCCCAAACTTCGCTGGTAATTTGGTTTAATTCTTCATCTGCCGATGGATAACCCGTTAAGCCCGGCGATTTGATTGGCTTAGGTCCTACGATAGTCGCGCCTGCCTGCGCCAGCGCTTGTATTTTGCGTAAAACAGGTAAGGTCATTTCCTGTGTTTCGGGAAGTACCAGTATGCTGTAATTCATGCCATCAGGCAATACCAAACGACCTTTATCATTGGCCGACATGCGGGTTAACAAGGCATCGGCATTGATATAATCGAAAGCGTATCCATCGGGCGTAGCTGGCTGTATTCCCGGCCCCCAGAAAGGCATGGTTGATGGCGCGCCCTCGTTCAGCAGGTAAACAATATCGGCAGTATACAGGCCGCGCTGCATCATATAGCTGTTGCGGGCAAGGTAGGTCATAAAAGGGCGACCCAATTCTGCCCAGGTGATGTTACGGTTGATGTGGGTACCCACCATGGTATTGCCGGGCTTGGTGTCCAGCGGCTGGTGCGCCGAGGTATGGAATACCAGGCGGTTAACCCCTTGCGTAAACCAATAATCGGCAATATTTTTCAGCGTATTGGGCGCTTCGTATCCGCCACCGGTATAAGCTTCGGCAGCAACTAAATTTTTCCCATAGATGTGCGATGCCGAGGCCGCGCCGCGCATGTCTTCGTAATACATCGATGAGGGATGCAAATCACGAACCCAAAACTCGCCCATGGGGATATCTACAAACTTCTTGTTCAGCAAGGCATCCTCTATCGATTCCAACGACACGCCGCCGGCTTCGCTGTAGGTTTTAACGCCATCTTTATTCAGGTAATCGGTAACGGTTCCATAATGGTTTTCGGCTATCAGGTCTACCAGTGTACGGCGAAAATCCCACAGAAAGCGATCACTTGTTTCGGCATTACCTATAATATGCCCGGCCAACGCCGGCAGATACGGCAGGATGTTGTAGCCGCGGCGTTTAGCAAATTCGGCAGGCATTTCGTCTGTCCAGTTTTGGATGTTGGCCTCCCAGCTATCCATCACCATGTATTGCAGGCTTTTGCCATATAGCGGGCCAAGGGCCTTTTTAAGCGGAGCGGTATACCCATCCATATAAGCCGATACGTGCGCCTTGCTCATCTTATCCGACTCGTAGCCCAAACCTGAGGGCACCGCCGGGCGGTTTTTAGCCCCGGTAAGCGCGTAACCGAAACGCATGATCGTCCACTGGCCTTTAGGCAGGTTGATGCCGTTCAACGTGCCATCGGGTTGCATTTGTTTGGTCAGGTCGATGATATCATCAGGTTTAATATACGATGCCGCAGCCTGTGCAGGTGTTTCGGTATTAGTATATTCAAACAAGAAATTAAAACCGGCCTTGTCCTCCCAGCGATTGATGCGTGCACCGCTGTGCAGATGTACTTCGGTTAGCTGGTAGGCTGTGTCGACAGCGGTAGTAACTTCGGATATCACATCAGCAGGCTTGACGGGCGCGTTGGTGAATACCAGTTTGTAATATTTGCCTGTAACCTGCGGGAATGAATAAGTGCGGATATTCCCGCCACGATAACCCGATTTACCCGGGAATGTGGCGATGGTTTTATAGGCGATGCCATCGTTACTTACCTGTAAAGTACCAAATGGGATACCTCTGCGGCCTCCTATTGTAATTGCTTTAGACGTATATGGCTTAGCATAGGTCATCAATAGCCAACCCTTTTTTGAGGAGGGATCAGCCGGAATAGAAATACCGGTGGTTTGGTTCTCATCAAACAAGTCGTTGGTATTTATGCCACCTTTATATGTAGCTAAAACTGGATTTTCGACGGATGCGTTTTCATCAGTTGGTGTCCGGAAAGCCACAACGGCAAAATCTCTGTAAAAGCCTTTTGTGCTGGTACCGTTTTTCAGCAATGGCCCTGCGCCCTCGTTACTTGGTGGTTGGGGTAAGGTAATTTTAGGCGATGTGCCTGATATATTCACCGGCGTTTCACTCCAAACCAGCTTTTTCATAGCTTGCTCAGGTTTTACCCATGGGCCACCGGTTAAACTCCAGCCGGCTGAGGTGAACATGGTCATCTCCAGTTTTAAGCGATCCGCCTCAGTAGCGGCATATTTTACTGCGTCCAGCCATTCAGGCGATCCGAACACGATCTTATTCGGGACGGTTTGGCCTCCGCCAGATGCCACATCGCCCAATTGCATACCTTGTATACCCACGCGTTTCATCCATTCAAAATCTTTGGTGATACCTTCTTTGGTTACGTTGCTGTTTGTCCAATGCCACCATGCGCGCGGCCAGGCGCCGGGCGGTGGGTTCTTAAAATCAGACAGTAGTTTATTATCCTGTGCAATAGCACATAAATAAGTTATCAGTAGCAGGCTTATACCCGCTCCGGTTATCAATCGATTAGGTTTCATAACAGGTTAGTGTGGTTTGCTATAAATATAGCGTTTTATCTGTCTGATAAACAGTTTTAAGAGGTTTCAATTTCGTTACAGAAATCAATAAATTAGCTGCGGATACCATAAACCAATTGTAATTTGAAAACGTCTGTACTTTATAAAGTAGCCATGGGTATGGCTGTGTTTTTCCTGCTCGCTTTCTGCTTAATGGCAGCTACTTATCATATTGAAAATGGCGGGCCATCTATCATCAGCTTCTTCCTGGCTTTAGCTATCGGTTTCCTGCTCAACCCGAGGCTTAAAGGATTTACTTATACCATCATCATATTCGCAGCGGTTGCTACCGCGCTTTATTACCCGGCCAATTTTGTAGAGTTTAAAAGCTATAAATTAGCCGGACTGATCACTCCCCTGATACAGATTATTATGTTTGGCATGGGCACATCCATGAGTGTGCACGATTTTGCCGGTGTGCTGAAAAATCCACGGGGCGTGTTTATTGGAGTGACCAGTCATTTTATTATTATGCCGTTAATTGGTTTTACCTTAGCCAATCTGAGCGGGTTTCAGCCCGAGATAGCGGCAGGTATTATCCTGATAGGTTGCTCGCCTAATGGCATGGCATCAAATGTGATATCGTACCTGGCTAAAGCCAACCTGGCGCTGTCAATTACCATTACTGCCGTATCTACTTTGCTATCACCTCTATTAACACCTTTGCTTATCAAATTGCTGGCCGGTAGTTTTATCGAGATCAATGTGCTGAACATGATGTGGGATATCATGAAGATGGTGATCATTCCTATCGGCGCCGGCCTGGTATTTAATCATTTTATGCATGGCAAAGCCAAATGGCTGGATAAAGTTATGCCGTTGATATCGATGGCGGGTATCGCTGTTATCATCCTGATCATCATTTCTGCCGGCAGGGAAAGCTTGCTACATATCGGCCCATTACTCATACTGTTGGTGTTGGTACACAACCTGTGCGGGTATTTTCTTGGGTATTGGTCGGGTAGATTATTTAAGATGAGCGAGCGCGATTGCCGCACCATGGCTATTGAAGTGGGCATGCAAAACGGCGGACTGGCATCGGGCCTGGCCAAGGGCATGGGTAAAATAGCCACAGTAGGCCTGGCCCCTGCTATATTTGGCCCGGTGATGAATATCACAGGTTCGGTACTGGCATCGTGGTGGCATCGTAAGCCGATAAAAGATACGGAGCCCGAAGTGGTTGCCTTAACCTAAAAACAAGCAAGAGGCCGTCTCATAAGTCAATTATGAGGCGGTTTTTTCGTTGATGCCGATTTAGATGAGTTATTAGGAAAGCGGGACTGTATCAGCCTGCTTTCGATTTTTTTGAGTTGGTTCAGGTGTTTTTATCGGATAAAAAGCCTTTTTTATCAGGCTTTCCACTTTCTGAGGTTATGTGCGATGGATAATAACCCTATTTCGACCTCGGTTTTGGACATTCCCTTCAGCAGGAATCGCCTGAAGCCGTGATTATGCTTCAGGTTGGCGAACACCGGTTCGACATCTGCGGGCCGTCGCTTTCGGTATTTGATGCCCTGTTCGGTATTCAGTCTTTCTTTCGCTATCTGCTTGTGTATTCTAAGGCTGTGGTTGATCTCCACCACGCGGTTACCGGCTGCTTGGTGACAAACGCCCCGCATGGGGCAGTTTTCACAATTCTGCGCCTGATAGCGGCTGATCAGTTGCACATAGCCGGATGTGGAGACCCGCTGCCCGGTGCCGATATGCTGCATGTGTTGTCCCATCGGACATACCAGGTAATCTTCCTGTTCATTATAGTGCAAACTGTCATTACCGAATGCTTTGATGCCTTTATTTTGTTCCTGGTCGAACGTGTTGTATTTGATATAAGCTTCAATGCCTTTTTGCTGTAATACGCCATAGTTCTCGTCCGAACCGTAGCCCGCATCGGCCACTACCGCTTTTGGAAGTGCATGATATAAAGTTTCGTATTGTTCGATGTGTGATGGAAGGGTCTGGTAATCGGTTGTGGTTTGGTGCAGGCTATAGTTCAAGATGAACTGCTCCTGGGTGGAGATCTGCAGATTGTATCCGGGTTTAAGCTGCCCGTTCAGCATAGGGTCTTCTTTCATCCGCATGAAGGTGGCACCCGGGTCGGTCTTCGAAAAGCTGTTGCGACCGCCTAACAGCTTTTCCTGCTCGTCATACCGGGCCAGGTTCTCCGGCCAGTGCTTTTTGGCATAGTTCAGCTTCTGCCTTACTTTCTTATCGACATCTTCCTTATCGTCCAGGGCGGCGTTGATCTTTGAGATCGTTTCTTTTACTTTTTCCGGGTTGATCTCGCTGTATTCCAGCGGTGCGGTGTCTTTAAGTTCTTCGGCAGCGATGGTTTGCGCATAACTCCACAGTTCATCCAATTGGGCTTTCATCTTCTCCTTGCTGTTCTTAATGCTTTTGCCCCATACAAAAGTGTACTTGTTCGCTACCGATTCGATCTTGGTACCATCGGTAAAAACAGCTTCTTTCAGCGAGACGATACCTTCCTGCTGTAATAACAATACGATATGTGAGAAGATCTCCTTTAAAACACCCGACAGCTTCTCGCTCCGGAAACGGTTGATGGTATTGTGATCAGGCTTTTTCATGCCTAAAAGCCACATGAAATGTACATTCTGCGCGGCCTGGTCTTCCAACTTCCGTGAAGAATACGTGTTGGTCAGATAACCGTAGATCAGCAGCTTGAGCATCAGCCGCGGATGAAAACTGGATGCCCCGCCGCCTTTATACTTGCGGTTAATCGGTTTAACATCTACCTGATCGACCACCTTCGATACAATACGTACCGGATGACCCTGCGGTACCAGTTCCTCCAGTTTATACGGTAAAAAGGTTAACTGGTCAGGATCATATTCCTTAAAGACTACTTTTCCTCCCATGCCTTTAAGTTACTGAAAATTACGCTCAAAAACAAAGAGGCTGCCTCGCTTTTGAGACAGCCTCATTGCTTTACATAAACCATTCTACATCACAATCACTCACATATCTTCATCAGGCAACCACCGTTAAGGTAGTACCCTGAATACTTACGGTATATTGCTGTAAGGCAGCAGCAGCCGGCCCCATCAGCACGGCACCAGTTTTGCTAAACTGGCTGCCATGCAATGGGCATATAAAAATCCCCTGCCCGTTGTTGTAACCTATAGGAGTACCCTCGTGTGTACAGGCCACTTGAACAGCCGTAAACGACGATGCCGTATTACCCGCGGCTAAACGCACTAATATTACTCCGTTTGACGTTTTTGAACTACCAACAGTAGTTAACTCGGTATTCAGATCGGCGGTGAAAACATTGCCACTGCCTTTTGCCGGGCCTGTGCCGCCACTGGTTGGTGCAGGCGCATCGCTTTTACTGCCGCACGATGCAATGCCGCAACCGGCACATACGGCTAATATGCCTATACCTAATTTCGATAAAAACTCGTCTCTTTCCATAGGGCTTTAATTTCAATAATGATCGATCTTGTTATTTATTACCTCTCTTAAATCCTCTCCAAAGGAGAGGACTTGGGTTGATTTATTTATTCTTTATCCTTCTTTTTATGCCCGCCATTAAAATCAAACATCCTTGATATGGTGAAGCCTAAGCGATATTGGCCGCGACCAAATGCCATGCCCTGGCCGGCGCTCAGGTAGTTGATCTCGTTAACAGCACGCGCATTGGTTACATTCATGGTGAACACGTGGCCGCCGGTCTCAATTTCAAAACCTACACCCAGCGGGTCAGACCAATCGCTGTTGTTTTTGGCGAAATCTGAGAAGTTTTTGGCGTAATCGATGATCAAACCGGCACGGTTGCTGATCTTGAAGCGGGCGGTACCGGCAAGGGCAAAAAACGAGCTTGGTGCCCCTGTAACTGCCGGCATAGGTGTATTATTACGCACATAAGCTGGCGCTAACTGCATCGAAAAAGCGGGCCCGAATTTGCGAGCGAAAATAGCCTGCCCGAAGTATGATAAACGGTCGCTAAAGCTATTAAATGTACGATATGGCCTAACGCCGCCCTCGCCTATCAGTGTAATGGCAATTGGCGAACCACCGTTAGTAGTTTGGTGCAACACGGCATACTTTAGTTCCAGGTCGGCAAGGCCGCCTATTGTGCTACGGCCGATATCGATATTAAAATTATCGCTTATGCCATATTCTAAACCCAGGTATACATCGTTAACCGCATCTAAACCAAAATACGTTTGGCCGCCGCCTGATTTGCCTGCAAAATCGCCAAAGCGGTGAATTACCAAAAAGTTAAGGTTATTCTTTTTTATCATTTCGGTTGATTGCAGCAACACCATGCGCGATGACTTAAAAATAGTGACCCGCTCGCTACCGGTATCCTTGTTCATGGCGTTCATTAATGAATCGGCCGGGTTGGTTTTTTGAGCCATCACCGTGGCGCTTAACATTAGTCCTGCTAATGCTATGATCGTCGTTTTTTTCATTGATGTGAGTTTTAAGGTTTTATTATTTGCCCTGGTATTTACTATAAGTTGCCGATACCTGGACTTTTATAGATTCGGCTATGTTGTGAAACACAAGTGTTGGTATGGTGATCTTGTGGTCGGCACATTTCACCATAAATTCGGTATTAAGGCTTACCACGCCGCCTTTTACAGTTAGTGTGCCGGGAATGGTGCGGGTTTGCTTTACACCATGCACCTCCAGATCGCCGGTGGCATTTACGTTATAGGTGCCATCCTTGCTTAGGTCGGGATGTTCCTGCACCTTGCCTTTAAATGTAGCATTGGGGTATTTATCGCTTTCCATGTAATTCTCGTTAAAATGCTCCTGCATCAGCGACTTCTGGAATTTGAATGATTTTACAGGAACGCTGAAAGCCATATCGCCGGTAGCGGCATTATAAACAGAGGTACCGTTGGCAGTTTTAGCCTCGATATCCTCTATCGGAGCTTTTGAATAAATGCTGATAGCGGCATTTTTACAGGTATAGAGATCCCCCCCTGCCTGGCTAATCCCTAACCAGGCAAGTAAAATAATACTGATATGTTTCATAGTTTTAAGGCGTTATCGACCTATTATTGATGTTCCAGCGCACACCCAGTGCAACTCCCGCCGACTGGAGTTTAACCCGGGCATTACCGATATCGGTAAGCGGTACTTTTAAGTACGGCTGCGCCGCAATACTAAATTTGGTATTTAACTGATGTTCGTAAGTAGCGTTTAAATTAAGCACACCGAAATAATGCCTGTTTTTATTGGTAACCGTAAAGCTGGCCGGGCCGGTAGTGTACGGAGAGGCATAATTATAAGTGTATTTTTCTTTTAGCATCAGGTATGAGGAAAGCCCCGAACCTACGCTGAATGAGTTCCTGTTTCTGCTATATAATTTATAATCTACATTTAAAGGGATATCCAGTACGCGGCAATCGGCATATACATTCTGCGGATCGGTTTTAAACTTATACCCGGCATAGTAATCGGCAAAATCGGCTTGGTAAGGCTTTTTAGAATAGGCGGCGCCTGTACTGATAGTGAGTTTTTTGGTAACACCTACCGATAGCAGCAAGCCTATATTGGTACCTACCTTTGCATTCTGAAACGAACTTACCCCATTAATATCAGGCGATGCCATGATAGCTAAGCCAAATTGTGGTTTAAAGCCCGATGGGTTGCTTACTTTAGGTTTTTTAACCGTAACCGGAGCAGCCTGATTAGCTGGATTATTATCGGTAACAGTTTGTTGTGTACCTGCGGATGCTATCACATTGGTGGATGTTGTTGTATTAGCATCATTAACCTTGCTATCTGTATTACCCGGTTTTACTACCTGGTCGTTTACTTTGTTATCGGTTTTAGGATCAACCTTAGCTAATATATCTTGTTGAGATGTATTATTTGTTACAGGTTGTACATCATGGCTATCAGGCCGTTTGTCTACAGCTTTATTTGTAATTAACGGGGCATGTTTAATAGTAACATGCGCATATGCAGGCGCTGTTGGTGCAGTCTTATTGACATCAGTCCCTGCAATAGCCTGGTTATTTGCATTAGGTGCTATTTGTACGGGTGTTGTACCGTTAACATTATTACTATCCGGCCTGTTATTTACAGGCAATTGCGTGGATGGCTTAATCGAAACGGTTGGTTTCACTTCAATTTTGGCTGGTTTAAACATCCACCAACCTAAAAACAATAACAGTATAGCGGCTACACTACCTAAACGGGGCAGCCAGTAAATAATACCGCGCGGCGCCTTGTCAGCATCAAGCAGCTGTTCAAGGTCATCCCAATCCTGGTCGTTATATTCAGCAAAGGAGTCTGGTGTACCCAGTCCTTTTTTTAATAGTTCATCCAGTTTATTTTTTTCTTCCGCGCTCATATCCTTATCCCGTTATTAAAAAAAATGCCGTTTATATCTGTCGAGCTAATAGCTACTACAGATGAGTAATTCATTTTGCCGCCCTGATCGGTATAGGGCTGCTCTGCCTTTAATATCATTAGTTTAAGCTTTTGCCGTGCCTTGTGCAGGTTTGATTTTGACGTACCGGCGCTAATGCCCAGCATTTCGCCAATTTCATCGTGCCCGTAACCTTCTATAGCAAATAAGTTAAATACTGTTCGATACGCTTGTGGTAGTTTCTGAACAAGAGCCAAAAGCTGGTCGTAGTTCAGTTTTTTATCAGCCAGTTCGCCATCGCTTATGTGTTCGGCCTTTTCCAGATCATCAGTATAAGCCATTTTTAAATTCGCCCGGTAATGATCTATCGAAGCATTCATCATGATACGGCCCAGCCAGGCTTTAAACGGCCGGCTATGATCATACCTGTCTATATTGGTAAATACTTTAAAAAATCCCTGGTTCATTACTTCCGCTGCCTCGTCCCTATTCCCCGCATACCTTAAACAAATACCCATGGCAAAGCCATAAAATGCTTTGTAGAGCAATTTCTGGCATTTCCTGTCCTGCTTGGCGCAGTTCCTGATCAGTTGATGTAGATCCTCTTCAGTCATCTGGGTTTTGCCTGTTTAAAATTGATGCGATCGTTTTAATAGTTGTGTTTACAGTTAAAAACGAAGCACAATTTATAAAGGTTGCCTGACACGCATTTTTTTTGTAATTTTTTTAATTCATTTTAAATAAACCATGCAAACGGCAATAGTTTTTTTAGTTTTACCGGGATAGATTTTTTTTAGACGAACATTTTTTCAAGTACCGTAGTATAAAGGCAACTACTTATTTAAATTATACGTACATCTGAGATAGATAGAAAATCACTCAACACTTTTGACCAACAATTTAACTATTTTATATATAATTTCTAAAGCCGGTGCGTAAAAAATATCTAAAGATACAAGAAGGCTACCATGTGTTAAACTGCATTAAATGCGGAAGGCGGCCTGTTATTGAACAAAGAATAAGAGCATGGGTGATTTTGTGCCCTAATTTCGAATGCCAAAATGAAGTGGAAGGCCGCACACTTGATTTTGCTGGCTGGGAGGCACAAAACAAAAAATAATGCTTTATTTTTTTAATCCATTACAGGCAACCTATAGCATAAGTCCTACGATATAATTAATAAACACAGGCAGTTTGTGTAATGATCCTTTGTTTATTAATTGTATCACTATGGTTCCTGTATCAGTTATTATCATCACAAAAAACGAGGCGGAAATTATATCGCGTACCATTGCAATGGCACGTTTAATTACCGATGATATTGTAGTAATTGATAATGGCAGCAATGACGATACTGTTGAAATAGCAGCAACAAACAATTGCCGGATATTTAAAGCAGACTGGCACGGCTATGGAGCTAATAAAAACAAAGGCATTGCCCATGCGCGTTATAAATGGATACTGAGCATTGATGCCGATGAAATTATTGACAAAGACCTTATCCACTCCTTATTCCGTTTAGATTATAGCAAAGAAAACGTTGTATACGATATTCGCTTTAAAACTTATTTCGGCAGTAAGCTAATTAGGTTTGGTAGCTGGGGGCGAGATCATCATATTCGACTATTTAACCGGGAGACTGTAAAATGGACGGAATTACCTGTACATGAAACCCTGGTGTTGCCTAGGTCGACTGTTAAAAAGACTTTGCCGGGCCACATACATCATTATTCGGTAAGGGATGAATATGAATGCAGGGAGAAAGCTATTTATTACGCATCGCTGAGCGCCAAAAAATATTACAACAGCGGCAAAAAAAGCAATTATATAAAACTGTACCTGGCTCCCGCTTTTAATTTTATAAGGAATTATTTTTTATACCTGGGTTTTTTAGATGGCGTAGAGGGTTGGCATATCGCTAAAAACTCAGCAAAAAACACCTGGCTTAAATATCACTACCTGGAAAATCTGGAATGTACTGATACCAAAAGGCACTACGTTAAACACAGGCTGTTATTAAACTGGACAGAATAACGGCGGCCTATTTAGCTATTAAAACTCTGTTATAAAAATCAGTGTTTTGCTGCGCGATATTGGCAATATCAAACACCTCCCCCACTTTCTTATTCCCCGCTTTCGCTATCTGCTCTCTTATTTCAACATTATTTAACAAATGTAATATGGCCGATGCCAGTTGATCAATATCATCCGGATCTATCAGTAAGCCATCTATGCCATTATCTATCAATTCAGGACCCGATGTGCGGTTGGAATTGATCACCGCTATTCCACAGGCCATAGCTTCTAATGGAGCGAGGGCAAAAGCCTCAGCGTATGAAGGGAATACGGCAATGGCCGAACTGCTGAGATAGCGGTATAATTCTCCGGCGGCAACATGCCCCATAAACGATACAGTTGTCTGCGCGTCTGGATTTAACAGATTCATTACCTTTTGACAATTCCCTTTACCAAGTACCAGCAAGCGGGCACCGGGTACTTGACGATTAACCATATTCCAGGCTTTCGCTAACTGATATATGCCCTTTTTCTGCACCAGTGTACCGGTGAAAATTACTTGTAGCGGGTTCTTATTTATACCATCAAAGGATATAGCCGTGTTTATTCCATTGGGGATTATATCTATTTTATCTGTATAGATAAAATATTCAGCACTTTTACTCGCTGTATACTGGCTTACTGCCGCAACTCCAGCGGATCGGTTTATAATACCTCGCTCTATTTTAAAAATATGATCGGGTACTGGTTTACCTGCTTCGCGATTAAAATAAGTGATGGAACCATTCATTTTTATAACTACCGGGACTGACAGCTTTGGAAACGGAATAAATGAACGGCAATGCCTTACATAATCGTTATAATCAGGCATCTCAATTATGTCTATTTCATGCCTGGCAATGATATTCTCCAAGCTGCTTTGATACAATACCAGGCTTTTTTTAATATCACGATCTAATATCCCCGATATCGTCAGTAGTTTTTTTATAATACGGGTGCTTAGTTTTTGCTCATTTTTTAAAACACCGTCCATTCGCCAACGGTAACGATAAACTTTTACACCCTCATCATCAAATTCATCACTCCCCCCATATCCGGGGCTATAAAATCCTGCCACTACTACCCTATGCCCCATTTTAACCATCTGTCTGGCCAGGAGTAGCACCGATGTGCCTATGCCCCCATGACGGCCAGGTGGATACTCATCGCACAAGTACAGGATATTCATCAGGACAAAAAGTTTTTAAAATTAACCATGCGCTGCTTCGTGATCAGTTTGCAGCCGGCAGCTATAAACAGGTATGCCGCAATAGCAATGATGAGCCGGAAGATGTAATGTATACTCAGCCAGTTTACAGCAATATAAACTATTCCTGCCAACAAGATAAATGCCACCAACGGAAATATAGAAACCGCTACAACTTCTCTGTTCACTAAACGATAATATAAAAAACCTTGCAGCGCCGTAGTTGCCAGGAATGCTATCGCCGCGCCCAAACTATCAAACATAGGTATCAAAAGTAAATTAAGCGCGATGTTAGTAACAGCGCATGCGATGGTGATACCGGTTACCGATCTGTATTTTTTAGCACTGAAACCAACCGTCCACAACAGGTTGACAAAAAACTGCAACGGGATGCATAACGATAGCAGCATAAATTGTAACGAATTCCCCTGACCATATTTACCACCCGTGATCCATCCTACAACCGGCGTCCATAAAAAATTGAGTATTAAAGGTATCAGCATGGCAAAAAACAGTTCAACGGTGTTGAAATCATTGATCCAGTCTTTAAAATCATCCCATCGTTTAGTAGTAGCCAACAGTCGCGAAAAGCGTGGCAAGATCATCGGCCCAATAATAAGCATAGGCAACCGGGCCAGTTCGAAAGCGCGATAAGCAAAACTGTAATCGGCCAATACAACATTAGTGGTAATGATACCCAGCAAAATCCAATCGATACGCGACAGGCTCATATCAAAAATAACCGAGATGTATTGTGCTGCCGATTCGCGTATAAGTTTAATATATGGCTTTGCATTGAATTTGAAGCTAAATGTGGTTTTAGGCACGACATAAGCCAGGAGGCAAAGCAGCTCTAATGCCGCTGATCCGATCAATACCGTAATCACCGTACCCGTATTTAATAAACCTTTGTATTGCAGGTACCAGGCCACCAGTATCTTAAAACTGTTGCTAATGAGGGCAATTACACCATAAGGGGTAAACCGTTCCTTAGCATTTAGGAATTGCTTTAAGGGCACGCCGGTAAATATCAATCCCTGCGCGGCAAAAAACCATGGCAGATACTGAAAGACAGCATCGTGAAAAATAACCTTCAGGCCCAATAAAATTAGCAGGGTAATTATAAAACCGGCCACAGAATGTATAAAAAACGCGCCTGCGGCCCAGTCAGACCTGTTTGAGGCAGCAATACGACGGGTAACTACCTGCTCCAGTCCAAACCCCAATATGGTAGTAAAAAACAACGATAAAGCGTTCAGCCAACTGATCATCCCGAAGTTATCCTTAGATAGATATACCGATATCAGGTAAAAGAATAAACTGCCCAACACCTGCACGGCTATGGCCTGCATACCCGAATAAAGGAACCTGGCGAATAATTTGTTTTGTGGCAACGCTTTGGCTTTATCTGTTAAAGCTAATACAATGTTTTGATTATACAGGTTGCCTCTGTTAGATTATTACCGGGCAATTGATTTAAGGTCAGCGCGATATAATTTATGGTTATAAAGGCCAATAAACAAGGCAACCTATTACCGCATGATGGCGTATTGTTTAAAAACGTAGACCAATACGGGCTGCATTCCACAAAACATGATAAAACAGGCCATTATACAGTTAAAAAAAGTAACCGGTGATATCGATTGGAAATTATTGATCTTGCTGGTGCTGTTTTTAAATGTAAAACTGGCAATCAAGCTACTGGCCCTTATTATTGTATACTGCGTGCGACCAAATTTCCGCTTTGGGTTTCATTTTAAAAATTCGCGCTTGCCGCTTTTTTATGTGGCTATAATAGCCCTGGCCTTAACTACTTTTATCCTCAACAAAAATTTTCATAGTACACACTATACAGCCGTACTACTAACCGGCATTGGCTTTTGGACGTTGTGCATATTTGCTGCACACCAGGTAAAATTATCTGTAGAACAAAGTAGTATTGACACCTTACACCGCACTATTTTTATTTTTTTTGTACTTAACCTGCTATTTACACTGGGCAATATAGTAGCCATTGTTATAGAAACCGGTGCGCTGAATCCTTACCGTTACCAGGGCAATTATCAAAAGTACTTCATCAGCACAGGCGATTATATTAAGGGACTTACGTTTGATACCTCAACCACTAATGCCGTTTTAAACGCCTTTGGCGTAATTTATTTTTTACTGCGCAGGCGGTTTGCGCTTGTATGCCTTTGTATGGCAGGCTTGTTATTAACAGCCAGTAACTTTGTGAATATTGTTTTGCTGCTGACATTGGGCGGGCTATTTGCATTTAATAGCGATAAGGATCAAAAGAGCATTATTATTGTGTGCGTTGGCTTTCTGCTGATCTTTCTTGGCAAGATATCGCCGCAAAACAGCAATTATGTTGGCGAAACATTTGGCAAAATATTCCACCAAAAGCAATTACCCAATATAAGGCCGCAAACGCAGATACCCTTGCTGCAAAGAGCCGATAGCACATTGAATCCGGATGAGCGTAAAAGAAGAACAGCGATGCTTTACCTGGATAGTTTGGCAAATTATAAAAAGAAGCCGCTTGTTTTAACAAAAAACACATCGGCAATGGCCATTCCTGATAGCATGATAGCTAAGCAGGAATTATCGATACCCAAACCCAGCATCCATTCCGCCCCTTTTCAAAATCGTGCTGATACGACTATCGAGCAGAAAAGATTATTGACTTTTATTAATACCAATGAAAATAAACTTAAACTACCCGGTAAAATTATACCGGTAAAATTGCAGCCGGGAAAGCTGATAGCTATGCAGCAAACATTAACCTTTTTAGAGCATTCGCCGGCTAAGATCATCTGGGGGGACGGGATGGGGAATTTTTCATCTAAACTGGCATTCAGGGTAAGTAACCTGGGGATAGCTGGTGGTTTCCCGGCAAGCTATACGTATATCAGTAACGAGTTTCTGACCAACCATTTAAAAGTATATCTGAATTATTTTAGCAGGAGGGCAAACCTCCATTCGCTTACCAATAGCCCTAACTCTGTTTACGATCAGTTACTGAGCGAATATGGTATATTAGGCTTTATCTTATTTATCGTATTGTATATTGGTTATTTTGTACGCAGTATCAAATATTTCACTTATGGCATCCCGCTTTTGCTAATGACCGGAGCTATATTTTTTGTCGATTATTGGTTCGAACAGCTATCTGTTGTAATATTATTTGAGCTGCTAATGTTTCTAAATATTAAAGAAAATTCAACTGATAACCTATCCCCTGCCCATGCAAACTGAACCTAAAATAACGGTTTTAATGCCTGCTTACAACGCGGGGCCATACATAGGCGAAGCCATAGCTTCGGTATTGAAGCAAACCTTTACCGATTTTGAATTATTGATAATCAACGATGGTTCTACCGATAATACAGCGTCCGTTATCCATTCTTATGCTTGTCGTGATAGCCGCATTGTGCTTATTAACCAGGAAAACAAAGGTGTTTCCGCCGCGCTGAATACAGGTTTATCACATGCAAGGGCACCATATATTGCCCGTTTTGATGCTGACGACATTTGCTACCCCGATCGCCTGCGTGTCCAATACGAATTTATAACCGCCCACCCCGAATATAGCATTATCGGTTCGGCTGTAGATTATATGGATGTAGCCGGTCGGTTTATTTTTACGCATCACCCCGAAGCACATTTGAACGAGGAAATACAGGAGCTAAAGTATACCGTTTGCCCATTTATCCACTCCAGTGTTTTTTATAAAAAAGATGCCATTATTGGCAGTGGCGGTTATAACGAGCATGCTTATACTTTCGAAGATCATTTTCTTTGGGTAAACATTCTGAAAGATCATAAAGCCTGTAACCTGTCGCAACCTTTGATCAAAGTGCGTTTAAATCCCGGATCTATCACCATTGATGAGAAGTGGCGCACCAAAAAATTCAGGGATATCAAATACAGCACGCTTAAAAAGCGCAGTATTACCGCTGCGGATGGCGACGAGTTGCAGGCCATCGGGCGCAGGCAATATCTGCCTAAAATTAAAGAAGGATCATATTACGCCCTGTGCGGTAAAAAATTCCTGGTGAACAATTACCAGCCCGAACTGGCGCGCGAACATATTGCCAAAGCCATCTCGCTGCATCCTTTGCGTTGGGACAATTACCTGCTTTATACCGCAAGTTACCTACCCGAGAAGTTTATTTTATGGTTGCACAAATTAAGCCCGGGTAAAATATGAGAGTAGCACTGATAGCGCGAAGTACCTTATATACCGGTCGTGGTGGAGACACTGTGCAGATAGAAAAAACTGCTGCTTACTTGTGGAAGATTGGTGTAGAAGCGGATATTAAATTATCCAACGCCAATATTGCTTACGCCGATTACGACCTCTTGCATTTCTTCAATATCCCTCGCCCTGCCGATATGCTGCGCCATGCCAAAGCATCAGGCAAACCATATGTAATATCGACTATTTTGTTAGACCAGAGCGAATATGACCAGCACCATCGCCGTGGATTGGGTCGCTTACTAAGGTTCTTTTCGGCCGATGCTGTAGAATATATCAAAACCATGGCCCGTTGCATATTAGGTAAGGATCATTTAGCCAGCCTGCAATTTATATGGAAGGGACAGCGCCGAAGCATCAGGGAGTTACTGGATGGCGCGGCAATGCTGCTGCCAAACTCAGCATCTGAGTACGATAGATTAGTTAGCCGGTACGGTAAAACGGGAGATTACCGGGTAATACCCAATGGCGTGGAATTGGATATTTTCCGGAACAAGCACACATCTAAGGAACCTGATACGGTTTTATGCGTGGCTCGTATAGAAGGCAACAAAAACCAGTTGAACTTAATAAAAGCACTTAACAATACGCGCTTTAAAGTAGTTTTAGTAGGCAAACCTGCACCCAATCAGCCTGATTATTATAAAGCCTGCCGGGAATTAGCCGCCGATAATATCACTTTTATAGACTATTTACCGTTGGATGAACTGGTTGAACATTACCAAAAAGCCAAGGTGCATATCTTACCCAGCTGGTTCGAAACTACCGGACTCAGTACGCTGGAAGCTGCTGCCATGGGGTGCAATATTGTAATAACCGATAAGGGCGATACCCGCAGTTACTTTGAAAACTATGCTTTTTATTGCGACCCGGAATCACCTGAAAGTATTTTACAGGCCGTTGAAAAGGCCGGCGTGGCAGAATATGATCTCACTTTATATCATAAAATAGCCAACAACTACACCTGGCAAAAAACCGCTGCCGAAACACTGAAAGCCTATCAACTGGTACTATCCCATCAATTAAAGCAAAGCATTTTATTACATGAAAGCATTGTTTTTAATTGATGATACTACGGCAAACCGTATCAGTTATTACCATATTATGCTGATGCTGGCCACGCTCCCCTTCGACCAGTTTTTTAGCCACGCTGCCTTCATCAGCTTTGCGCTGCATACGCTTATTCATTTAGATAAAACGCGCTTAAAAGCCTTGTTTACACCTCGGACGTTGCTACTACAGGCCGTGTTTTTTATTACCCTCAGCAGCGCCCTTTATAGCAAATACCCAGCCACGGCGGGAGTGGATATTACCCGCCAACTGGTGATCTTATTATTCCCGGTATTTTTTGCGCTCACAACGCTCAATATCAATAAGTATCGGGATAAGCTGCTGACGCTGTTTGCGCTGGTTTGTGTACTGGTAATAGCCGGCTTGTACGTGCGTGCTTTTTATGTCATTCATTACTTCCATCTCCCGGTTCGTGCCATCATTTCCAATTTGTTTATCAATCATAAATTCAGCGGGCCAATTAATATGCACGCTACTTTCTTGTCGCTGCAAATTGCCCTGGCCTTATTTTACCTGCTTACCCGCTTATTTGAGCCACGAAGCGTATACCTTAAAACTGGTTTATATATTGCCGTTATTTTACTTTTTGCCGGGATTGTGCAATTAGGATCAAAAGCGGTACTGGTAGTTGTGCTGATCGGTATCAACGTGGTAATTCCTTATTTTATGGTGCCGGTGGCAAAGCGCCTGCGCTTTATTGCGGCCGCTGCCGTGCTATCGCTAATTGTGATTGCCTCTTCGGTTAGCGTTAACGGTTTTAAAGAACGTTTTGTGACCGATCTGGCAAACGATCTTTCAAAGCCGGTTACCAACGAAAGTGTAGAACCCCGCCTGGTACGCTGGGAAGCTGCCATTCAACTGGTAAAAAAAAGACCGGTATTTGGTTATGGCGCCGGTTCTGAACTGAGTATTTTGGGCGATAAGTACTTTCACGATAAACTATACATCGCCTACCTTAACCGGCTTAATGCGCATAACCAATATCTTACTTTCTTGTTAACCAGTGGAATGGTTGGTTTGTTAATTTACTTAGCCACACTGTTTTACGCGGTAAGAACAGCACTGTGGCGGCGCGATATGCTATTTTTTGTATTCACCTTGCTCATCATTACCGTATCGCTATCAGAGAGTCTGCTTAACGCTGAAAAAGGGGTTTATTTCTATAGTTTTTTTCTTTCATTCTTTGTTTTTGGTGGAATAAAAAAGGCCGCGAAAAGTAACTATTTATTTACATAAATAATTCTGTAATAAGGGCAACCAAAGCTGTATCCGCTACGTCATTATAGTAGCAAACAGGTTATAAAAGCGTTGCTAAGAATGTCATTATCAAATATTAAATATCCTGACACCTTGACTGGCATCAACAAAAATATTTTAGCTACCCTCGCGTATTTCGATATGTTTAATTATCCTTTAACGCGTGGTGAAATATTTTTGTTCCTGCAGCAAAAGCATACACAGCAGGATTTGGATGTTGCCCTGCGTTACATGATAGCCAGTCAGTCGATCTTTAATTTTGGCACTTTTTATAGTTTAAAGAATGATACCTCGCTGATCAGGCGCCGTGTAGAAGGTAACCGGAAAGCTGCCGAACTGTTGGGAACTGCCCGTAAGGTAAGCGAGTTACTTATCTGTTTCCCTTATGTAAGAGGCATTGCCGTTTCGGGTTCTCTCTCAAAAAATTATGCCGATGACGATTCGGATATTGACCTGTTCATCATTACCGCAAAAAATCGCCTGTGGATAGCCCGCACTATTATGCATACCTTTAAAAAGTTGACATTCCTTGTGAATAAGCAACATTATTTCTGCATGAATTATTATGTGGATGAAGCCGAACTGCAGATAAAAGAAAAAAACATTTATACCGCGACCGAAGTAGTTACCCTGGTACCACTGCAAGGCGATACCCAGTTCGAGCGGTTTTTTGCCGCCAACAGTTGGACACAAGATTATCTGCCCAATAATTACCTGCGTTTATCATCGGCTAAGTCATTAAAAAACAATTTATTAAAAGCATTTATTGAAGTGTTGCTTAATAATAAATTGGGTAGTATAATAGATAAGATCTTAATGAAGATCACCTGTAAACGCTGGGGCAAAAAAACCGTTGAAAAACGCCTGAACATGCACGGCGTAATACTCAGTATGAGCGCCGGCCAGCATTGTGCCAAACCCGATCCGGTAGAGTTTCAGGATAAACTAATGAATCGTTACCACGAGAAAGTGGCCCGCCTCTTCCAAAGCAGGGAGAGTAGCATGGTATATTAAAACCTATCGCTTTTGCAGGGTGATGATGAAGTAATCGCCGATATGTTTCCAGGGCCAGGTGCCTTTTAACCTGCCCTCCCACTTTTTTAACCATTGATATTTTTTAGGATGTTTTTCTGCAAACCCTTCAATGTACGATGGTGGCACAATGGTGCACAATCCTTCAGTATTGAGATGCACAAAATCTGCTTTGGTTTGATTGATCACATACTGCGGGCTATAATAAAAGCATTTAAAATACTGCCCTTCGATATGTGCGATACGGCCGTTGCGACTAAAAAAGCGCCGGGTAGCCGTGCGGAATTTACCTTTAAATGCCAGCAATGTTTCCCACAAGCAGAAGCTTGGGATGATAACCATCGTAACCGTGCCTCCTGATTTCAGCAAAGGCGACAAGGAAGATAACACCTTATCTAACTCCCCGGTGCAATTCAAGCCACCAAAGTTTGAGAAAATAGCATCGTAAGGTCCTTTACTTTCCAGATTAACGAGATTAGTGAATGAGCATAACTCATTACTTATCTGCGTATTTAAGCCAGCACTATTTACCTTTTGTTGTAACACCTCCTGCATGCCGGTGGAAATATCGGTGGCGTGTACCGTATGGCCTTGTGTGGCAAAAAACATAGCGTCTTCACCTGTGCCGCTGTTTAATTCAAGAATATAACTGTTGGGCTTTAAATAGGCTGCTATATGCTGTCGTACACGGCCGCGCTTATAACTAATAATAGTATTGGCACCGTACAGCGTATCAAAAATAACCGACTGCCTGTTGAAGGCATCGCCGGCCAGTTCTTCGGATGTAAGTTGATCGCCTACCATGCCTTTTCAGTTTGCTTAAGACGGTAGCCCTCTATTAAGGTAACCGGTGTGTAATAGAGAATAGACAGTGCTTTCTTTATCCGTTTGAGATCAGCTTTAAGCGGCTTAGCCATTATTTGTGCGAAGCTGTTCTTAGCTAAATGCTGATGATAATTGCTATGCACATAGCGGTGCAATTGTTTATAGTACGATGGCGAAAAGGTATTGCTGAACATCAGTGCCATCTCGTCTGAATCAGTCCAGTTGGTTTTGGCTTTCAGATCGGCTTTTACACGTTCGTAAAACTGGGTACCGGGTAATGGATAAGATACGGAGATACCGATCTCGAACGGCAGTAACTCGTTGATCATGGCTATGGTCAGGGCGATATCATCTTTAGTTTCGCCCGGATATCCAAACTGGATAAAGAATGACGGCTTGATACCGTGCTTCTTCATCAATTGGGTCGATTCATGGATCTGTGCGATGGTGGTACCCTTATCCATGGCGTCCAACACTTTTTGCGAGCCGCTTTCAGCCCCTATCCAAACGTTTTCGCAACCGGCTGCGGCCAATGCTGTAATTTGCTCCTCCTGTAATAATAAATCGGCACGCGATTGGATCTTAAACCTGAACCTCAAACCCTCCTGTTTTACCCGTTCGGCAAATTCAGGCACCCAACCGGGCTTCAGACCGAAGATATCATCGCAAAACCAAATGTGTTCGGCACTATAATCATTTATTAGTAGTTTCAGTTCAGCTATCACATGCTCCACCCCGCGCGAATTATATCGACTACCGTAAATGGGTTTAGCGCACCAGTTGCACTTAAACGGACAACCACGCGTGGTGCCCATATTTAATGAAAAATAACCGGTACTGTTCATCCAGATTTGCCGGTATTGTTCCATATCAATTAAATCCCAGGCTGGTAAAGGCAGGCTATCCAAATCCTTCATAACTGGCCGCGGGTGGGTTTTAACCGGCTTGCCATCCACTAAATAAGCAATGCCGATTATGTCGTATAGATTTGATTGATTTGAAGTGATTGTATCAACTAACTCCAGCAATGTTTGCTCAGCTTCGCCAATAATGACAAAATCAGCACCCTGTTCCAAATACTCCCGGTAACGGTCGGTGCTATCCGAACTGGAAACAATAACCGTACAGCCTCGCTCCTTTGCCAGTTGGCACATTTTAAATGCAGCCTCGCGCATATTGGTAAGGCACATTTTGGTGAGGTAGTTGAAGCCGTCATCATACACCACGAAAAACCGGGGCTGTTGCTCATCCAATATTTCAATAACCTCATCGGCATCTGTGGAAAACATCGTATCGAACAGCGCCACCTCATAGCCTTGCTGCCGCATCAGTGCGGCAGCCTGTATGGTGCCTAAAGGCGGGTACGGCTTGCCGATAGCCCATTGCTTCGGGTCGAACCGCATAAAGTACGAGTGGCAGAATAATATGTTGCTTCGGTATTCCAATTTATGTTAGTTAGCCGCGGGGTTCATCCGGGGCGGTAGATTTAACGAGCAGACGCATTTAACGCAGGTGGGATTTTTACCCATATCCAAACCCTTCCTGAAGTTAATGGCCTGTTCACTGTTTAAAATATCGGTTAAATTATCCTGGTGGATATTGCCAATAGTATCTAAAAAAAAGCAGGGCCGCACACTGCCATCCGCCTCCACAACGGTTGACACCCAGGGCGCGTTGCATTTTTTATATGGAAACGGATTTAATTCATAATATGCTGCATAGTAATCATATATGGCTTGTATCTTCAGTGGCGATTCGGCGATAAAACCGTTCCTGAAATCATCTTTATGTTCAATTAATAATTGGTTGATCACCGCCTGTAATTCGGGCAGGTCCGCTTCGCTCAGCAATACTTCATGCTGCTTTGGTTCGTTCCAGGCAGTTTGTCGGTTGAAGGCATGACTGCTTACATCGGCAGGTAAAAAACTGATCTGATCCAAACCCATCGCTTTGGCATCCCTGATAATCGACAGCCAGTTTCTGAAATTGATTCGGTGAATAACAGTCCGTGCCGTAATACGATATTTTGGCCGGATGGATTTAAGATGCATTACCCCACCTCTTAACCTACTGAAGGCTTGTGGTATACCACGTATCGCGTCGTGCATCGCTTCATCACCATCCAGCGATACAATCAGATCGTCAACCAGGTTCAGCAGGTTTACTGTATTTCGCTCTAAGGATAAACCAGTGGAAAGCAGCGTTACCTTAATACCCTGTTTCTTTAAGATATTGCAAAGGGCAAAAAAGTTGGGATTTAGCAGCGCCTCTCCGCCCGACATGAGCACCTGCCGCGTATCCAGTTCCTGTAACGATCCTAACAGACCCTTAATATCGTCTTCAGTCAACTGCTTCAGGTTGCGGTTATCTTTCCATATATCGCACATTACGCATCGGCAATTGCAGGCACTGTGCGGCATCAGGATAACAATAGGCAAGGCAGTTATCTTATGCGTTTGCAGCGTGCGGTAACGCTTCCAGGTGTGATATAATGAGGGTATCTGCATCACAACAGGTGTTAAAATCCTTGAATTTCAGGTTGCCGGTATCGCCATACCTTTTGCAGTAGTTTTATTTCGTACGGATATTTGTACAGATCTATTTTGTAGCGTAAGCCGGCTACCAGTTTGATGGCCCTGCGTTTCAGGCTATTCAGGCGGATATCGGTAACTGTTGGATACAATCCGTTCAACACCGTTTCAAAGTTTCGGATCTTGTTTATCATTTCCGGCGTTAACCATGGGGTTAGCGGGTTCTTGCGAAGATCGAAGCTTTCCCACGCCGGGCTGATCCAATCCTCTAATGTTTGCGGAAAGGCGAAGCCCGCGGCTTTTACCTCTTCATACATCGTAGAACCCTCGGTTGGTACCGGGCTATAGGTGTAAATGATGATCTCGGTCATTGGGTTTACCTGCTTCACCTTTTTAATAAAGTCGATCTCGAAATCTATCTGTGCTTCAACCTGTTCTTGTGTTGGTGCAGGGGTACCTAATACAAACGAATATTCGGGAACGATATCAAATTTCTTCATTCGCTCTGCAAAACGAATGATCTGCTCACCCGTTTGGGTACCGCCTTTATCCATTTGTTCCAACACGGCGTTGTTGCCACTTTCGGCCCCGAAAAAGATCATCTTGCAGCCCGATTCACGAATTGCCGCCAGCGATGAATCCTTAAATTTATCCATCGTATCAATACGGGCCATGCCCCACCAGGTCATTTTTTCGGGAGTGATCAATCTGGCGAAATCAACTGCTCGCTTTTCGGATACAAAGAAGTTATTGTCGTGAAACTCTATCGCATCGGCACCCCATTTGTCTTTAATATACTTTACATCGTTATAAACCGATTGGGCCGATTTGGCTTTCCACCGTGCTTCGTAAATGGGTACTACCGCACAAAAAGAACAGGTGAACGGGCAACCGATACTGGAGTGATAAGCTAAAGTTTTCTCGCCTAAATAGGTTTTGCCCAAAAACTTGGGGATCGGGTAAAAACTATTCAGCTTATCGTAAGGTAAAGATGGCAGGCTGTCCTGGTCGATCAGGTCTTCTTTAATAGTTTTGGTGATCTTGCCATCGGCTTTGTAGATCAGGTTTTTGATGAACTCGTATGGTTTAAACTGCTCCAGCGCATCCAATAGGTTAGGGAACGCGTTATCGCCGGGGCCATTAATAATGAAGTCTACGTAACCAGAATCGAGCACTACCTTAGCGTGATTCGACGGAAAATAGCCGCCCCATACCATGGTAGTGTTGGGATGCTTTTCTTTAATTGCTTTAGATATGGGGATAGCCTGGCGCAACTGTGGTCCGGGCATTACCGAAAAGCCGAGATAGCGGAATTCGCCCGTATCAAGGTAGGATAATATTTTAGCTAAAGGATCGTGTTCGCAGTTACCATCAACAATCACCCAATCATACTTTCCATCTACCGATGCAGCGATGTTTAATATAGAATTGGGTATGCGGTATTTGTTGTTGGCACTGCGGGGGTTAAAAAGCAAGACCTTGTTCATATATCTGTTCTCTCAGCAATGTTTCTGATAATAATTACGCCCGTTGACGCCTGCGGGTTGCCTTTGTATCAAATAAAACTACCTAAGCAACCATTATATTTTACAGCCCGTATCCTTTATTAAAACCACCAATAAAACGCCCATGCTACAGGAACTAAAAAAGTATCTGCCCAAAGGCCTGCAACGCACCCGCATCCCCGAAACTGAGGCGGGGCCAGCTTACGATATTTGGTCGGTTAATTATGATAACCAGCCGGGCAACCTGATGCTTGACCTGGATGAGGTGGTCTTCCGCAGGCTGTTATCAGCTATCGATATCAAGGATAAACGCGTGGCCGATATTGGTTGTGGTACAGGGCGGCATTGGCAAAAGATGCTGCAATGGCAACCGGCACATATTACCGGCTTTGATGTATCGGCCGGGATGCTGAACCGTTTAAAGGAAAAATTTCCACAGGCCGATACCGAACTGGTAACTAACGATTCGCTGCTGAATATCCCAACCGATAACTTCGATATCATTGTATCTACACTTACGGTAGCACATATTAAAAACTTAGAAAACAGTCTGTTAAACTGGTGCCGGATAGTGAAAAATAACGGCGATATCCTGATCACCGATTTCCATCCGCAAGCCCTGGATATGGGCGGGCAGCGCACGTTTAAACATAACGGCAGCCATATCGCGGTACGTAATTTTGTGCATCAGCTGGCCAGCATAAAGGCTATTATGAGTCTTAAAGATTGGGAAGTAGTGAGCGAGCAGCAGATCATTATCGACGAGACCCTGAAGCATTATTATGAAAGCCAGAACGCACTGCACGTGTATGAGAAATTTAAGGGGATGCCTATTATTTATGGCCTGCATTTTAAACAAAAGGCATGAAACTGAGCAATGTGTACCGGGTTGGCAGTAATGAGGAGGTTGATATCCATATCAGCGGGGGGCTTATTGTTGATGCTACCGATGTGCATGACGATAATACGCAGCTTGTTTTTAACGATGCTGTGATCTTCCCGGGACTGATCAACTCGCACGATCATTTGGATTTTAACCTTTTCTCCCAACTGGGTGACCGCCAATATCAAAACTATACCGAGTGGGGCAACTATATCCATAAAAAATATCCGCAGGAAATTGCCGCCGTTTTAAACGTACCGCAAAACCTGCGCACGCAATGGGGCGTGTACAAAAACCTGCTGTGCGGAGTAACCACAGTGGTGAACCACGGTGAGCAATTGCCCATCAGCAACTCCCCTGTTACCATTTTAGATAATTGTCAGTCGCTACATTCGGTACAGTTTGAAAAGCAGTGGAAGCGCCGGTTAAATAACCCGCTGAGGAAGAACATGCCTGTAGTGATCCATACCGGTGAAGGCATTGATAAAGCCGCCGAAACGGAGATAGACCAATTAATAAACTGGAACTTACTGCACCGTGAAATGATCGGCGTTCACGGCGTAGCCATGACCCCGAGGCAGGCTAAGGAGTTTAAGGCATTGGTATGGTGCCCGCAAACTAATTACTTTATGCTGGGTGTAACTGCCCCTGTTAACCGGTTGAAGAATTATACACAGGTGCTTTTTGGTACCGATTCGACGCTTACCGGCGATTGGAATATCTGGGAGCATATCCGCACAGCCCGTAAAGCAGGATATTTAGATGATCAGGAGTTGTATAATGACCTTACTATCAGTGCGGCAAAGACATGGGAATTGAATGCCGGGATCATCGCCTCCGGCCGGGACGCCGATATAGTTGTAGCCCGCCTGAAAGGCGCACCGAATACGATAGAAAACCTGCTGTCTATAGGTCCTGCAGATATACTTTTGGTAATCCATAAAGGTAATATCCGCTTATTCGATGAGATATTATACAGCCAGTTGAATCAACTGCCGAAGCAAAATTTCAGCAAGATAAGGATTGGTGGCGTATACAAATATGTATATGGCGACCTGCCTAAACTAATGGCCGATATTAAGCGATACTATACTGATGCACAGTTCCCTGTGCATTGCACCTGTCATAATTAATTAAATGAATTTAGCGCAGAAGATCCAAACCAAAGTACGCCGAAATGCCGTACACCTGTACCGGGATATCAGGCATGGTATGGGTTTGGATGCAGGTTTTTATCAAGGTGTTAAGGGTAGCCGCATCCTCACGTATCACGGTATCTGTTTGGATGATCATACCCGGTTCAACACCCTCTTTTTAACGCTGAAAACCTTTGAACGGCACCTGCAATATTATACAAAGCATTTCCATATCTTATCACTGCAGGATTATTACGATCAGAAATTCCACCCGGATAAATTCAATGTCTGCCTCACTTTTGATGATGGCTTTGCCAATAACTACAAATACGTTTTGCCTTTGCTTGAAAAGTACCGGGTACCGGCTACATTCTTTATAACAGCCATCCGGCAGGCCGGGTATGACATTTTGTGGAACGATTTCTTAAGCATCGTCAGCAAATATGGCCCGGCACGAATCGGCATAAAAGATGGGGTGTTTGTTAAGGATAGGGTTAATCGTTATTATGACACCAACACTGGTATAAGACTGGCCGATAGTCTGCGTAAGGTTGGTTTTGAGCAAAAGGTAGTTGTGATGGGAGAATTATACCCGCTGGCGCCGTTCCGGGAGAACGCAAAGGATGAAGACTACTGGCTGCAAATGACAGAGGAACAGATAAAGCAGATGTCCGCATCACCATATGTTACCATCGGCTCACATGGATATTATCATAACGACTTGGCTAATATTAGTTTAGAAAAATCAATTATCGAGATAAAACAATCAAAAACCTATCTCGAAAACATCATACAAAAATCAGTTGATAGTTTTGCTTTTCCTTATGGAAGCTATGATCCCGATGTTGTTAATACGTGTATAAATGCAGGATACGATAAACTACTGCTACTCGACTCTCTGTTTGAACAGGATAAAGAAAACCCTGCCATGCATGAGCGCTTTGTGATAAATCCGTTTATATCTGTCAATAATCAAATGCATGCCACAGTAAACAGGCGATATGAGTAAGCCCATCGATATATATAATATAAAGCGCCTATCGCCTGATGACATTGGGGATGTTTGCCGCCTGTTCAAAGCAGTGTATCATCGTGAACAAAGTATTGCGTTTTTTAGGGGCAAGTACAATACGGCCTATATGGGCATAAAGTATATGGGTTACATCGCTTATAACCAGGATGGTTTGCCGGTTGCGTTTTATGGCGCGCTCCCCTGCCTGTTGCAGCATGGCAATAAAAAAATATCAACAGCCCAGGCTGCCGATGCTATGACCCATCCGGATCACCGGGGGCGGGGGTTGTTTTTAAAATTGGCCAGCTTAACTGTAGAACTATGCCGCGAGAACGGGATACATACCGTTTTTGGCTTCCCCAACCAAAATGCGCTGCCTGGTTATGTTGATAAGTTGGGATGGCAGGTTGCCGATACCATGGACTGCTTTGTGATCCCCGTCCATCGTTATAATTGGGAGCACAAGCTTAAAAAGTTGCCCATGTTGCGACATCTGTACACGGCTTACGCCAATAAAATCCTCAAGAAATATAGCGTTGCCCAGCAGGGCATAAATAACTCAGCGCTAAATGAGGGCTTTGACGGGGTTTATCGAACTGATGATCATTTTCGTTATAAAACATACAGCCCTACCGTGGTGATAAGGGCCAAACACGCACTGGTTTGGTTAAAGATAAGCAATGGGCTTATTATAGGCGATATATGCCTCGCTACTAATAATTTCAGCAGGGTAATGCATACTGTGTTGCAACTGGCACGCCGGCTTGGGGTTAAGCAGGTAATATTTCAATCGAGCCCGGGCACAAAACTACACGGTCTTTTTAACGAGCGTTACTGGTCGGCGCCCTCGTTCCAGGTAATTTTTAAGGAAACGGGCGAGCGGCTTCCACTTAACCGCATAAAATTTACCGCGGCTGATATCGATACATTTTAAAATAAACACCTGTGCCATGCTGATCAAGAACCTTTTTTTTAAACGTGCCGGCAAGATACAGGCCTTTATGATCACCCGTTTGCAGGCAGATGAGATTGCCGAGCGGGTGATGCTGACAAGCGGCCCTTACAGTTTCGATATCACCCGCCAGCATGGGATGATCTGCCTGGCCCCGTTTTGCATGGCCGTTTGGTTGCCGCAAAAACAGGCGGATATGGCCGATCTCCAATTTTCCAAAATTGAATTTATAAATGAGGATACGCTTAATGCACGCATCTGGGTCTCATTAATTGAACAGATACAGACGGAGCACGGGGTTTTATTGCTTTATAAGATTCTAAAAGTCGGCAATTATCAGCTAAGCATACTGCATCGCCTGGTATTCTTCGGCTATTTACTGCGGGCGAAGAACAATACCTACCATCACCGCGAAGTGATCAGCGCATTATATTCTTACCCACGCAGCATTATCATTGTATCGTACCGCGATGCCGATTATTGCAATATCTTCCCGATGGATATCCATAGTTATATCGAAGCCGAGGGATTATACCTGCTTGGGTTGCGTACCACTAACATCACGCTTGATAAAATACTTGAAGCAAAAAAAGTGGTTATCTGCGATACCAGTAACGTAGATATCGATACAGTTTATAACCTGGGCAAGCACTCCAGCAAGGTGCCTACGCCTGTAGGCCAACTAAGCTTTGGTGTATCTAACAGCGAGATGTTCGGTTTCCCGGTGCCCGAATTTTCGGGTTGGTATAAGGAGGTAGAGATCGTTCATCATCAAAAAATGGGATACCACATGCTGCTGCTTGGCAAAGTGGTAAATAAAAGAGTGATCAGGCAAAACCCGGCATCGCTGTATCATGTAGGCTTTTTGCAGGCGCAACAGGGTAATTACAAAAGCATGGAGGGGCTATTTTAAAACACACAGCGATGATTTACGTTTTCCTCGGCTATTACTACTCGCCCGGCTTTGATACCCCGCAAAGCTGGATCAACCGGATAGCGCCTTATGCCGGTATGCCTGAATGTCTGTCCGAGACCGATACTGTTTATTACATTAAGCAAATTGATTATGTTGGCGAATACGTTCACAAGGACGTAAATTACCGTTTTGTAAACCTCAACCGCGAGAAAACCCATTTCCCCTACCGGATACACAAATATGTAAAAAAGCTAAAGCCCGATGTTGTTATCATCAACGGTTTGCAGCATCCGCTGGAAATTATGCAACTGCGACTGATATTGGGAAAAAAAGTAAGGATCATCATACAACATCGTGCCGAACGGCCGGGCAACGGAATAAAAAAATATATCAACAGGGTATCCGACAAAAGCATAAATGCCTACCTGTTCGCATCGAAACAAATGGGCGATGAGTGGCAGAGCAGCGGCAATATCAGCCGGGCTGATAAAATTCACGAATTAATGCCGGTTTCGTCAGTATTCGCGCCGGTTAACCGGCAGGCGGCTCTATCAAAAACAGGAGTAAACGGGCAACCCTCGTATTTGTGGATAGGTAACCTCGATAGCAATAAAGATCCCTTAATGGCCATCAAATCATTTTTACGCTATCTGGAGATACACCCTGCGGCTAAATTGTACCTTATCTACCAAACCAATAATCTGTTGCCTGCCATTAAGCAACTGCTTGATGCCGCTCTGCACTGTAGGAAAAACATCATACTGATAGGTAAAGTACCTCACAACGAATTATTATACTGGTTCAACAGCGCCGATTTTATTATCTCCACTTCACATTACGAAAGCGGCGGCGCGGCGGTTTGCGAGGCCATGTCATGTGGATGCATCCCTGTAATAACCGATATTCCATCTTTCAGGATGATAACCGATAATGGAAACTGCGGGATATTGTATGAAGCCGGTAAGGAGGATGCGTTGTTCTGCGCCCTGCAAAAAAGCAGGCAAATAGATGTGCAACAAAAGCGGGCCGAGGTTTTAACTCATTACAACGCCACACTTTCATTTAAAGCCATTACAACGCGCTTTAAAGCGATAGTAGAAGGACTAACCGCATAAAGGTCGGCTATCCGCCTGGCGATATCGTTAATATCATAAACAAGCATAGGCGAATAAATGGTACTGGTATCCTTTAGTATATCATGGGCTATATTGGCCATGGTTAAAGTACTATCGGCGATGTGCCAGTTGGCAATTTCAGCGTCCATCGGTTTCACGAAGCTGATCACCTTCGCACCTGCATACAATGCTTCCAGGCAAACCATGCCCAATCCCTCGTAACTTGAAGTATGCAGGAAAATCTTCGAACGCTGCATTTGTTTGAGCACATCTGCATGCGGCAATTCGCCTGCAAGCGTAATGTGCTCGTCCATTTTTAACCGTTTGATCATGCTTGTCAAGCGCGTTCTATCCGGCCCCTCGCCGCATAAAACAGCTTTAATATTGGGGTTCTGCCGCCTTAAACGGCAAACCACTTCTATAAACAAATGGTATTGCTTCAGCGTGATCAGCGATCCTGCTGCTAAAATATCGATATCGCGTTCTGAATTTCCGTTAGCAAACATAGTGGTATCCAGTCCACCGGGGACAATATGCTTCGGCATCATCCCATAGTTAATGTATATGCTTGAGGCTATAAAGTCAGATAAGGCCAGCATCGATTCGCCATGCAGGCGGGCTAGTTGATAATAACGGTTAGTTGGTTTGGCATCCTGGCCCAATATCCAGCAATAATGTTTCAGATGATGTGTTTGTGCAAAGCGTTCGCCAATAAAGGCACATTCGCCCAGCCAAAAACTCAGGATTCCCTGTATATTTCTTTTTTTATTGATACCAGTCAGCGCCGCCCAAATCTTAGCCCAATTATAAGCACGTAACACATTGCCCCTGCCCCTGCCGCCAAATGCCATCACCGGGATGCCGTGCCAGCTATAATTTCGCTTTTTAAAAGGGTATTGAAAGGCGATGATCAGCAATTCCAGTTCGGGGTGGTTTTGCTTGATGGTTTTCAGCAAGACCTGTTGTAATGGCAGGCACGTGGTATCCCCCTCATCCTTAGGGAACCCCGGACTTAATATTACCAATGTTTTAGGTTTAGCGTTCATCAGGCTAAAATAATTTTATTGCAAAAGCACAAACTTGCTTTGTTATGCGTTATTAAAAGCACCATTATACCCTTAGTATTATCGCTGCCTAAACGGGTCAATATTTCCCGCTCAGCATCCTCGTCCAGTTCGCTAAATGGCTCGTCAAGTATCAGCAGATCGTGATCATGGTACAGCGCACGTGCCAGTGCAACCCGCTGTCGTTGTCCCCCGCTGATGTTCTTACCGTGCTCTTTTATTAATTTATCTATTCCCTCAGGGAATGTATTTAAAAGCACATCCAAACCACTTATCTGCAAAGCCTTATCCAGCCTTGCTTTATCAAAACCATCTTCTGTTAAAGTAATGTTCTTCAGGATGGTATCATTAATAAAAAAAGCTTGTTGCTTTACATACGCTATCCTTTGCCAGTAGGTTTTACGATACGCGATATCACTAATTTCGTTATTTATAAATATCAAACCACTATCCTGCTGCAAAAATCCCAGCAATAAATTAATAATAGTTGTTTTACCGCGACCGGATACACCAGATATCCCGGCAATATCGCCGGGTTGCAACCCGAAGCTTAGGTTATCCACCACATTATGGTCCTTAAATTTAAAGCTAATATTATCAAAGCGGATATTGTTTATTCCGGAACTCCTCCCTGATGTCGTTACATTTTCCTTTGGTAAAGCTTCATTTGCAAGGTCATCCAAAATGAAGCTATACGTTTTCATCTGTGTAACGCTGTTCAGTATGCGCACCGCACCGGGGATGATCTTGTAAGCCGCAGCCATAAACACACCGATGGTTAGTACATCAATAGTATCCCTTCCGCTAAAATAACTGTTGATCACCACCAGGATAAAAAAGCCCAGAAGGGCAAACACTTCTATAAACCGCGACGATGAACCCTGCAAAGTTTGCTGGGTAGCGATGTTTTGATTAAGCTGTTGCTGATGCTGAAGATAGCGTTTGATGAAGAAGCCTGATGCATGATAAACATTCCCCTCTACATAACCAGCCAGTGATTCGTGCAGGTATTGCAACGCCTTTGCGCTGCTTTGCTTGATCTGTACACGTACCTTTTTAAGCTGTCCGCGACTAAACCAGCCTAATAAAATTACAGGTGGCAATAACAATAGCAGCAATAATACAAACAGCACCGGGTGATATAATAAGATGGCCGAAACGGTAAAAATAATGAGCATCCCCTGCGCGATGATCTGCTGCAGGTTAGTTAAAACATAGCTACTAAACTCTATTGGCACATTGCTGATATGCCTTGCGCGGATGGAGGAATCCGTATGCACATAATCTGCATAACTGCCATTAAAATAGTTATTTATATTTTTTTCAGATAACCTTGACGATACCCTAAACACGTAATTATGCTGGCATTTTAATATCCATACCCCTGCAATGTTTTTAAACGTGTACAGCACAAGAAAGGCGCCGGTTAGCATTACTGGTTTTTGGATGATAAGCTCCGCATAATTCGCAAAGCTACTTCCCACCGTATTGCCACCGGTATAAACACGGATGATAAACAGCAACGCGGCTAAAAAGGCCACATCGGCCAAACTCATCAGCAGGTCGAGGCCGGCCATTGCAAATAATTGCCTCCGCTCCGTTTTGGTGAGTATACTAAATAGCCGGGATAAAACTACCTTCAAAACAATGATAACTATATTGCCTATTACTTTTAGTTATTACGGTTTGCGTTTGGTTATAGTTGCCCATAGTATAAAGTTAAAAGTGATCACGTCGGTGGCTATATCAAAAAAGCCTTACGATGTTTTCAAAACTTCGTAAGGCTTATAAACGGTGCGTCATCAACAATAGCTAAGAATGACGGTTTGGAAATAATGCTTAATACCCCTCGCTCACCACTACCTCATCCTCTACCACAACTGGCGGGTTAGTGCCTGTCTTTTTATCCACCATTTTACTCACCCGGTACAGCAGTAGAATGCTGATGATGGATATCACCACAATAACATACCCCACCACATTATAATTTTGCAGCGGACTGAACTTGGTGGGTTGCAACACGATCATCCCGGCAACGGTGGCTGCAATACCTCCCGCAATTTGCTGTAACGATGAATTAACGCTCATAAAGGCGCCACGGTCTTCCATATCGGGCACCGAACTGATGAGCGCTGATGACGGGATCATACGGGTTAACACACCGGCCATCATCAATACGTTCAGTACAACTACCAGCCAAAATGGGGTTAAGGTAAGATTGGTATAAACCACACACATGATCATCGTCCATACCGATGCGATAAGGTATAATTTTATGCGGCTGATCTTATCACTCAGTCGGCCAACCAGCGGCATCACAATAAGGGAACTGATGCCCGATATCATAAACAATAAGGGTAATTGCGCATTGGTTACGCCCAGGTTGTTGATTGCAAAGGCGCTGCCGAATGGCATCATCATAAAGCCGCCGATGCTTAACAGAGCGGTAGCCATAAAGCCCACGCGGTACTCGCGACGGGCAAGCGTATGCCAAAGGTGAGTTAATACCGATTTATCGTGCTGCAGGGCCAGGTGCTTATCAACGGGCTGCATCTTCAGCATAATTACCAGCGCTACTAAAATAGCCAGGCCGCCCACCATAAAGAACGGCATTTCCCAGCCCCAAAGGTTGGCCAGGTATAAGCCGATCGGGATACCTAATACCTGGCTGGCGCCAAAGCCCATTTGCAGGTAACCCATCACACGCCCACGCTGCTGAATAGCGAACAAGTCGGTAACGATGGCCATGGATATAGAGCCAATAACCCCACCGAATAAGCCTGTAACAATACGCGCGGCCACCAGTTGGACAAAGGAATGCGATAGACCGCAGAATATACTACCGGCAATAAATCCGGTGTAAAAGAATAACAGCAGCTTTTTACGATCGAATTTATCGGCGAAGCCGGCTGTAAGTAACCCCGAGATACCAGCGCTAATGGCATAAGCCGATACGGCCACACCAAAGGCAGATGGCTTCAGGTCCATAGATTTCATCAGCATATCGCCCAGTGGCGACATCACCATAAAGTCCAATATCACCGTAAACTGGGTGATGGCCAATAAAAATAACACCAGCTTTTGATAGCCGGTAAATGGTATAGGTTCTGTTTGTTGTTGTTTCATTTGTGTTTTAATTTTTTTAGATCAATTCACAGCAGATATAGCCCTTAGAATTGATACGGTCGATAATTTGTTGTTGCTGCAGTGTGCAACTCACCACGCGCAGCACCTTGTCCTCGTCTTCGGTGTCGAGGGTCCACCCTTCTATGGCAACATCGCCGTCCAGCAACTCATGGATGGTTTGCCTGTCAACATCGGTGCAAATGTTGGTCTTGAATATGTGTATGTGATCAAAGTTTTCCATACAATTAGTAAATAAATGTTCATTCATTAATCAGGCATAAAAAAATTGTTAATTCTTTAAGCCTTTAACAACCAGATCGAAAGTTTGCCAAAGTATATCGTCGGTCATAGTAAATGGTTTTCCGCCAATGCTTTGCCCCTCCATGTGAAAGCGTATCAATGCGTACAATGGCGCAAAAGCCACCGACCAATAGACCTCGAAAGGCATTTCGTTTATCTCGCCGCGTGCTACCGCATTATCCATAAACTGACCAACGATAACCTTAAACTTGGACAAAAACTGCTCAACAAATTTTTCCTGGTAACTTGATGAGCGCACCTGGTCAAAAAACGTGCTCATGTTGGGGCGCGCCATCATGTGCTCGTAACGGTTGCGCCATTGTATACGCAAGCCCTCTTCAAACGAGAGTTCCGGATCCAGGTCGCGGATCATGGCATCCCCCATTCTGTCGCCTTCTTCCAGGGCTATTTTCAGTATAAGGTCATCCTTATCCTTGTAATAGATGTACAAAGTGGCTACCGATATCCCACACATCCGGGCCAGTTTATTCATACTAAAGCCCTCCAGCCCATCTTTTACAATGCACTCAATGGCCTTTTCCTTTACCAGTTCTTCCTTTTCTGTATCTCTTGTACGCATATTTCGTTACAAATATAAATGAATGTTCATTTAGTTATAGAGTATTTTTATAAAAAAATTCCTGGCTATTATTCGCGTCAGCGCTTAATCAATTAACTCCGTCATGTTGAGCATAGCGAAACATCCCCGATTAGCAAAGCGGTAATGCATAGCCCGGGATTTTTCGTTTCATTCAAGAGGCAGTTCTTCGCTCGCGTTAGAATAGCGGGTTGATTTTGTAAAAAGCGCTAATTGGGGTTCAAGCTCAACTTCAACCCAACAACACTCGAGTTACTTCTTCAACACATCCACCCCGGCAGCCCACTTCTGTTGCCATTGCGGGTATTTATTCAGCACCTGTTGCGGCGAATAGGTATACCAGCCATAGCCATCCCTGCGCTCACGATCAACTTCGGCAAGCGAATACACCACCTTGCTGTCGCGATTACAAAACAATGGGCGATGCGTTTTTAACTCATAATAGCGTGTCCATATTGGAGGTGCAGTGTTATCGGTCACCACTACCCTGTCGCTTACAGATACGCGGAATGGTGTAACCATCCGGGGGGCAGCGATGGTATTCACCCTTGTATTCAAGATCTTCGATTCGTTAAACCAGGCTACCGCGTTTTGTATGGCGTCCACTACCTCCTTTTTCGGATGGTCAATATTCATCAGGAACAGCACCAGGTCGGCGCTTTCCTTATTGCAAATGCTTGGCGGTTCAAACTTGCGGGCCCAGGCGGGTTGCAGGCTAACTTCATCATGCTGCTGGCACCAGGCGGTGGGCTTGCCGTTATCCACTATCTGTGCTTTTAAAACACATTGAATCCCTTTATCATATGCTTCGGCCAATTTTGCCCGGGTTTTAGCATCGATAAAAGCGTACTGCGGTTCATTATCCTGCACATCCTTTAACAACTCCACGATGCCCTCAAAAACGCCGTCATTAAAGGTGATACAACGGCTATAATTATTTTCCAGCGGGTAATATTGTGGCCAGCCACCATTTTTGTATTGTGATTTCAGGATAAAATCGAAACCCTTCAAAGCCGCTGTTTTGTACTTCTCTACCTTGGTTACGGTGTACACGCTGGCCAATACGGCTATTTGGGTATAAGTGCTGCCGTTATCGTAGGTGGTGTGTAACTCGTTACGGGCAGCAGATACGCTATCCTTTTGATCATCGGTCAGTACAGCGAAGATATCGTAGTTCTTCGGCCAGCCGCCGTTGCTTTTTTGAAACAGCAGTATATTATCGGCAATCCTGGTGATCTCGGTCGGGTCGTACTTAGGTCGTCCCGGGCGCGCGTTGATCATGTTATTCTTATCGAATATGGCATACCAGTGCCCGGCATTATCGGCAAATGGCGCCGGATCTACACGGGTATATTTATAATTGGCCGCAACGTCCTGCGCGTAGGTTAAGGAAACAAAACATGTAGTAATGACAATTATTGCAACAACTACAAAAGCACTACTACCAGAGGGGTATTTAAGGTATTTCATACAAAATTAAGGTTATAACAATTTGGTAAATTTAATGGATTAGCTATTAAACAATCGATTTCAGTGGTAACAATTTGGCGACTATTCATCCAATGATCAGAAAACAAATCAGGCAAGGTAGTGGCGATGTAGGGAACGGTAAATATCACAGCTTACACCTATCCCAATAGATTTGCAGCCAAACAATTAAACCTGCTCACCATGCGGCAATTACCTAAAAGACTGCTATCTATCGATGTGCTGCGTGCTATCACCATGATGTTGATGATATTTGTCAATGATGCGGACGGTATCCGAAACATCCCGGGCTGGATCGGGCACGCTGATAACTATCCGGACGCGCTTGGTTTTGCCGATATCATCTTCCCGGCGTTCCTGTTTATCGTAGGCTTGTCGCTGCCATTCGCTATTAAAAACAGAATAAAAAGCGGCAAATCGTTTTTTAGCATCCTGATCTACATCCTTACCCGTGGCGCGGCGCTGCTCATCATGGGCTTCTTCCACGTAAATCTTGATGATTATAACAGCCGGGCCGCCATCATGTCGAAGCCGGTTTGGGCCATCCTTTCTAACCTGGCCTTTTTCATGATCTGGCTGGATTATCCCGAAACTTTAAGTAAGGCCAAGCAATATACGCTTGTTGGCACAGGTATCGCTACGCTGATCTTTCTCGCTGTCATTTTCAAAGGCGGCGAGGGCGACGACCTACACGGCATGGAAGCCTCGTGGTGGGGTATCTTAGGCATTATCGGCTGGGCCTATTTAGTTTGCGCGCTGGTTTACCTGTTATCAAAAGGCCGGATTGTGGTTTTGATCATCGTTTTTGCCGCTTTATTGGGTATAAATATCGCACTGCATGCTCATATTATGCATGGCTGGTTCCCGGTTATTGGCGATGCATCGGCGGCGGCATTGGTAATGGGTGGCGTGGTGGTTACCGAAGTTTTCGGGATGCTGCTGGAACACGGCCAAACAAACCGTGTATGGTGGTTCTTGTATATTTCGGGTGTGATTGCGCTTGTTTCCGGGTTTATTATACGGCCTTACACGGGTGGTATCTCTAAAATTCATTCCACACCATCATGGGTGCTTATTTGCAGCGGCATCACTATCCTAAGCTTCGCAGTGCTGGTCTACGTGGTAGATATCAAGGGCAAAAAAGATTGGTTTAAATTTATTAGTCCGGCGGGTACAAATACGCTTACCTGCTACCTGATCCCGTATCTGCAATACTTCATTTTTAAGTTATGCCATATCAGGTATGCTCACTTCATTAATACCGGCGGATTAGGGTTATTACGCTCGGCAGTTACATCGCTCATCATCATCTGGTTAGTTGGCTTAATGGAGAAGCGCCATTTGCGACTGAAGATCTGACACAAAAAAGCCGGAGAGTTATTACACTCCCCGGCTACCAATTTATAATAAACCAAAATTTAGGCCATACAGTATATGAAAAGAAGATGTACGGGCCGAAAAATTTTACTGATCCAAATATGATCATCCCCTTTGATAAACATCTTTTTACATCGCCCTACTTTACCACTACCTATATTTTTTAATGAGAACCTTAACTATACTCACCTTATTTTTTGCCTTGTTGTGCGCCATCGCCACGGCGCAACATAAGCCCCGCTTCAAAGCCCTGGCCATTGCAGAAACCGGCGGAGGCCATGCTAAATTTGATTCCGTGGCCAAAATATGGCTCAATAAATTGGCTATCGACAGCAATTTTACCATCGATTATATCACCGATACCAAACCCATCACCAAGGCTTATTTAAGCCAATACCAATTGTTCATCCAGTTAGATTACCCTCCTTATCCCTGGGGCAACGAGGCACAACAGGCCTTTAAGGATTATATCAAAAAGGGAAAAGGTGGCTGGATAGGCTTTCATCACCCCACATTGTTAGGCGTGTTTGATGGCTACCCGATGTGGCGCTGGTATTCGCGGTTTATGGGGCATATTCAGTTTGAAAACTACATTCCCGGCGGTGCTACAGCAACACTAAACGTAGAGGATGCATCGCACCCGGCCATGCAGGGACTGCCCTACTCCTTTGCAACCCGCGACCAATGGTACACTTACAATAAAAGTCCGCGCGGCCATGTACATGTGCTGGCCTCTATCGACGAAAACACCTATCCGTCCACCGTCAAGGTAAAAATGGGTGACCACCCGGTGGTATGGACAAACCAGCATGTAAAAGCCCGTAACATCTACATTGCCATGGGCCACTACACTGAACTGTTGAGCGATCCGATTTACACCAATATGGTTCGCAACGCCTTGTTTTGGGCAGTCGGCAAATAAGGCACCCTGTTAGCGGCACACTACATCAACACTACAAACCATTTGCAAAACCCTACAAAATGATCAAATAAGGCGTAAATTATGTTCAGGTGTATTAATGCTTAGCACTACATCGTAAAATCATTATTAACTTTCCTGCTTTAAACCCAATCGCGTTACCGGCAGAATGAAGAAGTTACTTATAGCATTTGTAGTGTGCCAGGCCTTATTGCGTATGGCATTGGCCCAAACCACCATCGGCATACCAGCTATAAAAAATTATACCCCTACCGATTATAACGCCAGCACCCAAATTTGGGATGCCAACCAGGATAAGAACGGCATCCTGTACTTTGGTAACCAGGATGGTCTGCTCACCTTTGATGGTAGCTACTGGAAAACCTACCCCTTACCTAATAAAGGCGCGGTAAGGGCGCTGGCTATCGATCCGGCAGGCCGCATTTTTGTGGGCGGACAGGACGAGATCGGTTACTTTTTCCCCGATGATAACGGCATCCTGAAATTCCACACTATTAAAAACCTGCTGCCGCAGGTGGCACGACAGTTTGCCGACATCCTGACCATCATTGTCGGCAAAAACGAGGTTTTCTTTCGTACTGTGGAGTGTATTTTTCAGTACGATTACAAAAGCATGAAGACCTACGATACCTACGGTGGCTGGCGAATGATGAGCCTTGCCGGGGGACGGCTATTTGCCGACGACCGCGAGATGGGTTTAATGTGGTTTAATAATGGCCGTTGGCAGCAACTCAATAAGCAGTTATCGGCGAAGAATATCAATATAGCCGGAATTATCGGTTATCACGGCGATACGTTAATGGCCGCCTCTGTTAAGAATGGCATCTTTTTGATTGCCGGCGATGAGGTGATCAAAAAGCCAACTGCTATCGACGCTGTTTTAAGCAGGGAACGTGTCAATTGCCTCCGTAGCCTTGGTAACGATAGCTATGCCATCGGTACAACTGCCCAGGGTTTGTTTATTATTAATGGACAGGGCAAACTTACAGAACATTTTACCAGCGGCGAGGGTTTGCAAAACAATAATATCCGTAGCGTATTGCTTGACAGGGACCGCAACCTATGGCTTGGGCTGGAGAACGGGCTTGACCTGGTAAATTACAATACGCCGGTAAAGCACATCTATCCAGATAAAACCAATCCCTTAAAAAGCAACGCCATTCACATCTTTAATCAACGGCTTTATATCGGTACGTCAAACGGTTTATACAGTGTGCCTTTAGATATGCGGCAAAGCAATATCAGCAACAACACCGGCGCTTTTACGGAAGTGCCCGGCACGAAGGGGCTGGTGTGGAGTTTAGATGAAATTAATGGCCACCTGCTGATGGGACACCAGGATGGACCTTTTGTTATCAATAACAATTCGGCAACATCTATCTCGACGGGTCAGGGCGCCTGCCAGATCAAGCTTATACCAAATACCGGCGATTTGATAGTAGGCACCTATGTAGGCTTGCAGTTGTTGAAATACGCCGAGGGCAATTTCACTAACCAGGGCATGGTTAACGGCATTTACGAATCGCTGACGAACATCGCGCTTGACAGAGATAATGTAATTTGGGCCAGCCACCCCTATCGTGGTATTTTCAGGCTACAGGTATCGGCCGACAGGAAGCGGATTATCCGCAATACCACTTATACCGAAAAGAATGGGCTGCCGTCAATCCTCAACAACCGGGTTTATTTTATTAAGGATAAACTGGTTGCGGCTACACAAAAAGGCGTTTATGAATACGATAAGGATAATAATCGCTTTGTAACCTCCGCATTTTACCAGCATGTATTTGACAACGCGTCGGTAGAATATCTTACCGAAGATGCTCAGCATAACATTTGGTTTATTAGTAATCAACGCGTCGGGGTGATCGACTTTCATAAACCATCGGGGAAGAATAATTATACGGTCACCTATTTTTCTGAACTGGCGGGGCAAACCGTTAAGGGTTGGGAATATATTTACCCCTACAATGCCGAAAACGTACTTATCGGGTCGAACAACGGCATCTTTCATTTAAACTACAGGCAATACGCCAGTACCGGCACCAAATTCAACGTACTGCTTACCACAGTAAAAGCCATTGCCGAAAAGGACAGTTTGATCTTTGGCGGATATTTCGGCCCCGGTAAACAGGCAATACCCGAATTATCCAATCATTGGGATTCATTCCATTTTGAATATTCTACAACGCTGTATGCGCAAAAAAGCAACCAGGAGTTTAGTCACAAGTTGATTGGTTTTGATAAGGATTGGTCGGTATGGTCGGCTAAAACGGAGAAGGATTATACTAACCTTCCCTACGGTAGGTATACCTTTTCGGTAAAGGCACGCAATAATTTAGGGGCGGCATCGCAGGCGGTCAACTATACTTTTATCGTTCAACCGGCCTGGTATCAAACGGTTTGGGCCTGGATGTTTTACTTATTGCTGTTAATATTCGGCGTTTACGCGGTGATCCAATACCTGCGCCGGCGCATTGATCACCATAGGGCTATACATGAGAAAGAGCAGCAACGCCAGAGTTATCTGCACAGCCTTGAACTGGACAGGAACGACAAGGAAATTATGACGCTGAAGAATGATAAGCTGGAAACTGAACTGAACTACAAGAACAAGGAGTTGGCTACGATTACCATGCATCTGGTAGATCGTGGCCGCACTATGCTGAATATCAGGGAGGAATTAACAAGCCTGATCAAAAAGCAGAATATGCCTTCGCTGGCGCACGAGTTTAGGAGTGTATTTAAACTTTTGAGCGATATTGATAAAAAGGACGATGACTGGAACAACTTCGCCATTTACTTTGACCAGGTACATAACAACTTCCTTTCGGTAATGAAAGCGAAGTACCCGTCTTTAAGTCCCACCGACCTGAAACTGTGCGCCTACCTGCGATTAAACCTTACGTCAAAGGAAATTGCCCAGTTACTTAATATATCGCTCAAAGGCGTGGAGATCAGCAGGTACAGGGTGCGTAAAAAGCTACAATTATCTACCGAAGTTAATCTGTATAACTTCCTGCTGGAGGTAACCAATTAACCTGCCTCATCATCCTGTTTGTACCTTACTCTCCAGCTCCTATCCTATCTTTTAGGGTGATTAGTTGTAAACGTACTATCGGTTATGCATGTAGTACCAATAAATGCAAAGCATCCCTACAAACCAATAGCCATGTAGTAATACCCCGCTTTTGCCCTACATGTTTTTGAGGGGCTTTTGTAGTGGCGGAAAAACAAAAAAAATGAAAATATTTTTTTGTGATTTAAACGCAAATAAAAAATCGGGAAAGGCGTAATCACAAATCAAATATGGCCCATTTAGCCTGATTTAAGACTTTTTTTAGGATTGCTTCTTAAGCGTATCAATAAAAATCATCGTAAAAAATGAGTGTACTAAACACACTTGCGAATGCCATTATTAGAGCTAATTTTACCATACAATAAAGGAAAACAGCAGGCGAAAATGGCACTATACACGTCTCTTTTTCCGGTTTAACCAGTTACCAATTTTTACGCTTTATATAAAAAACACCGGATAGCAAGCCGCGCAAGTGGCATTGTTATGCAAACAGTTTATAAACCTTTTAGCACATGCGTTCGTATTTTAAAACCATTAAAAAACTTACAAGCCTAACCGCCTTGCTGGTTATTTGTTTTTTTATGCCAGATGTTTATGCCCAAAGCAACAGCAAGCCGGTAATTATTGGTTATGTAGGCGGTTATCGTGGCAAAGTGATCAATATGGACCTGATCTCTGCTGCTAAGCTTACCCATGTTAACTACGCCTTTGTAAATGTGCAACACAACCGCGCTGTATTATCGCGCGAGCGCACGGATACCGTTAACCTGAAGAATTTAAGCTTGCTGAAAAAGAAAAACCCTGATATCAAACTATTAATATCCATAGGTGGCTGGAGTTGGAGCGGCAATTTCTCTGACGCGGTACTATCCGATACATCGCGCCAGGCCTTTGCCCAAAGCGCTGTAGCGATATTAAAGCGCTTTGATCTGGATGGCATCGATATCGACTGGGAATACCCCGATATGAATGGCGCCGGAAACGTTCATCGCAAGGAGGATAAACAGAATTATACACTGATGTTCGCCGAATTGCGCCGGCAACTTGATATGGCCGGAAATCAATCAGGGAAGAAGTTATTGCTAACCACCGCCGTTGGTGGCTTTAAGGCTTTTTTGGATCATACCGAAATGGGCGTGGCCGTGCAGTACATCAACTATATCAACCTGATGACCTACGATTACTTCGGTAACAAAGTGGCGGTGCATCATACCAATTTGTTCGCCTCATCTGATAAGGACAGGAACGATAATGCTGATAAGGCAGTCAAGGCTTTTATAAATGCAGGTGTGCCGGCTAATAAACTGGTGATGGGCGTAGCTTTTTATGGCCGTGTATTTCAGTTAAATAGCACTGCGTCCAAAGGCATTGGCGATAGCACTACGCAGCACTTGCGCCAGGCCGATTATTACTTTATAAAGGATAGCCTGGTGAATAAAAAGGGATACGCGATGTACCGGGACACCATGGCCAAAGCCCCCTATCTGTTCAACAGCGAAACCCGGCAATTTATCACATATGACGATGAATGGTCGGTTGACAACAAATGCAAATACGTATTGGATCATCATATGGGGGGCGTAATGTTTTGGGAGTACGATTCTGACCCGAAGGATTACCTGCTCGACCAGATCAACGCATCGTTCAAAATAAAACCCAAGCCCATAAACCCATAAACCATAAATATGAAGAAAACTTTTACAAAACACAATTTGCTTAAACTCCTGTCGCTTATGCTACTGTTGGGCATTTGCTGCGGTGTTTACGCGCAAAAGCCTAAGTTTAGGGTAATTGCATTTTACACCGGCAAAGCAGATTTGGCGCATATCAGCTTTGTTCACGAGGCCAACAAGCGCTTCCCTGAGCTGGCTGCCAAATACAATTTCAGCTACGACTCTACCAATAACTGGGATAACATGAACGCCAAGTATCTGGCGCAATACCAGGTGATCCTGTTTTTAGATACCCGCCCCGAAAAACCAGAACAACGCGCCGCCTTTGAAGCCTTTATGAAAAGCGGCGGCTCGTGGGCAGGCTTCCACTTCGCGGCATTTGCCTTAACACCGTCGGCTGTGCAACAAAACTGGGATTGGTACCATAACGAGTTTTTAGGTTCGGGCCAATATGTGAGCAATACCTGGCGACCAACATCTGCCATCCTGCGTATCGAGGATAAAAAACACCCGGTAGCCAAAGGCATGCCGGCAACCTTTAAAGCATCGCCAAACGAATGGTATCGTTGGGAAAAGGATCTGACCAAAAACCCTGATATCTCCATTATCTGCGCTATCGACTCGACCAGCTTCCCGCTGGGTACAGGGCCAAAACAGCATGAGATATGGCACAGTGGCCACTACCCTGTAGTATGGGCCAACAAAAAGTATAACATGGTTTATTTTAACATGGGCCATAACGATATGGACTATGAGCACAAGTATGATAACACCAATAAAACCCTTTCGAGCACCTTCGGCAGCGAGATGGAGGAAAAGCTGATCGTAAACACCCTGCTATGGCTGGGCAGTAAAAAGAAGACAAACTAAATACTATACCAAAACCAATAACATGCGAGAGAACGACTTAACAAACAAAATGGAACCGCCCTAAGTACACCAACGAAGTGGTTAGCATTATTGAGCGCGGCAATTAAACCCGCCGCCATGAAGCCCGGCAAATAATCCCCGATAAACTTCATTCAAAAAAAACGTCCCCAAATATGGGGGTGGCTGTGCTATGCCCTTTTGTAAACAAAAACCAACAAGGTATCACATCACACAATGTGGTGGGTTACTTAATGCCAATTAATTCAAAATCCTAAATACCAATCAATTATGGATAAAATTTACAAGCAAAAAAGGGCTTCGTCCCGTTCATTTAAACAACGAAGGCCACTAAAAGCCATAACCCTGCTGGGGATATTGGTTTTTAGCCTGTTTTCGTTTGGGGCGTTCGCCCAAACCAACAATGTATCGGGCGTAGTGCGCGATATCAAGGGGGCTTCGATACCCGGCGTAACCGTCAAGATAATAGGTACTACCAACGGCGTACTTACCGATGCCGAAGGTAAATACACGCTTAAAAACGTGAGTCCCACAGCTAAGATCTCCTTCTCCAGTATCGGCTACACCTCAAAGGAGTTTACGGCCAACAAAACAACCATCAATGTAACACTTGAAGAAGACAATCAAAACCTGAATGAGGTGGTGGTGGTAGGTTACGGCGAGCAGAAGAAATCTACCGTAACGGGCGCGATCTCACAGATCGGCTCGCAGGAGATCATGCGGTCGCCAACACCAAATGCCACTAACACGCTGATCGGTAAACTAACCGGCTTGTTAGCTGTGCAAACCAGCGGTCAGCCGGGTGCCGATGCATCTTCCATATTCATTCGTGGTATCGCTACCTATAACAATGCCTCGGCAATTGTAGTGGTGGATGGTATCGAACGACCAAGCTTTGGCGATGTTGACCCGAACGAGATCGAGACCATCTCGGTTTTAAAGGATGCAGCATCAACCGCCATCTACGGTATCAAAGGTGCTAATGGTGTAATTGTAATTACCACCAAACAAGGCAAAATAGGCAAAGCACGTATCAGTTATACCGGCAACTACAGCTTACAAACTTATACCGGCCTGCCATTAGCCTTAGGATCGTACGATAACGCCCGCTTGCTGAACCAGGCATACCTGAACGATGCGAAGGCCGCTCCATGGTCTGATGCTGAGTTGCAGAAGTTTAAGGATGGTTCCGACCCTTATGGCTATCCTGATGTTCAATGGTTTAAATACCTTACTAAAAAGTACTATGGCCAAACGCAGCATAACTTCAATGTAAGCGGCGGCTCTAAAGTGGCTAAATACTTTGTATCAGCCGGTTATGCTTACCAGGATGGTATCTTTAAACACTTCGATTCGCCTTATGGTATCGAAACTACACCAAGCTTTACCCGCTACAATTTCCGTTCAAACGTAGACCTGACACTAAACAAGGACTTTACCGTGGGCATTAAACTGGGCGGTCGTTATTCAGACAGGTACCAGCCAGCCGGTCTGTTATCATCGTCGGCATTCTCGTACGATACCATCGAGGGTATGATCTCGCGTATCCTGCAAGTGCCGTCGTTCGCTTACCCTGTTTTCCTGCCCGATGGCCGCATAGCGCAAAACCCAGGGGTAGGTACCAACTTATGGAACCCTTACGCGGTGCTTACCCGCTTCGGTACCCGTAACGATGACAATAACACTATCGAAAGCACCTTTAATTTAGAATACAAGCTGGGCTTTATCACCAAGGGCTTATCGTTCAAAACCAATTTCGGTTACGACTCTTATTATAGCAACGTGCAACGCCGTAATGCCAACTGGGCCGCTTATGTTTGGGACAGGCAAACCGGCGCCATCAGCCTTTCAACTGATACCCGTAACCGCGACGTACCTCTGGGCGGTATCAACGCGGTGATCTCCGGTAACACCAACACCTCTTTGCAATCGGGCTTTTATTATAACCGCAGCTTTGGCAGGCACACCGTTTCGGGCCTGTTAATGGGCACCCGCCAGCTGATACAAGCCGGATCGGACGGTAGCGTGTTCACCGCGCCGCCGCGTGCTTCGCAGGGCCTTGTTAATCGTCTTACTTACAATTACGATAGCCGTTACCTGTTCGAGTTTAACGGTTCGTATAATGGTTCTGAAAACTTCGCGCCGTCAAATTTTGTTGGCGGTGATGGAAAAAGTCATCAGTATGGTTTCTTCCCAGCATTTTCTGCAGCATGGACAATGACCAACGAGTCGTTCTTCCCTAAAACCGATGTGTTAACCTACGCTAAACTGCGTGGTAGCTATGGTAAGGTGGGTAACGATAAGCTGGATAGCCGCTTCCTGTTCCTTACCAGCTATAGCGCCAATTCAAGCGTAGGCTTTGGTTCGGCAAACTCAATTACCAACTACCCAACAATTTTTATTGGCGATAACGCGTTGGGCAACCCTGCCATTACCTGGGAAACAGGTACCAAACGCGATATTGGTTTAGAGACGCGCTTCTTCCATGATAAATTAAGGTTGGATATTGATGTATTTGATGAGACCCGTAAGGACATTCTGACCAACCGTCAGAGCGGTCTGCTCACCTTTGGCCACTCGTATCCGGCACTTAACGTGGGCGAAGTGTACAACAAAGGTTACGAAATTGAACTGGATTACGGCGGGCAGAAGGGCAACTTCTCTTATGGTATCAACGCGCAGTTAAGCTACGCCAAAAACGTGATCCGCTCGGCAGATGAACCACTCGGTATTCCTGACGGCCTGAAACTGGAGGGAAAAAGTGTTGGCCAGTTTATCGGTTACGTAGCCGAAGGCTTCTACAAAGATGCTGCCGATGTGGCTGCTTCTGTAAAACCACAGGGCATTACCCCTATTCCCGGCGACTTAAAGTTTAAGGATTTGAATGGCGATGGTGTTATTACCGACCAGGACCGTCAGGCTATTGGCTACACTAATCGCCCCGAATACATTTACAGCTTTACCCCGCGTATTGCCTACAAGGGCCTTTCACTGAACGTGATGTTCCAGGGCGTGGGACACGTAAGCTCTAACCTGATATTGAACGACCAGAACAACGGACAGCAAATGTATCCTTTCATGCTAAACGCCTGGACACCGGAAACTGCCGCTACCGCTACCTGGCCTGCACTGCACTCGCGTGGTTATACCGGTTTAAACAACGCGCTGAACAGCTTTAACCTGCAAAACGCCCGTTACCTGAAGCTGCGTACCGTTGAACTGGCTTATACCCTGCCAAAATCCTGGACAGATAAAGTGAAGCTGCAAGGCGTACGTGTGTACCTGAACGGCCAAAACCTCATCACCTGGACACCATTCAAGATGTATGTAGATCCTGAAAACCTGAACGTGGTTAACCAGGCATTCCCGCTACAGTCGCTGTATCCATCGTCGAGGGTATTCAATTTTGGTATGAACATTAGTTTTTAAGAAGATGAAAAATTACAAGATATATTCACTGATCATTTTCCTGTCGCTGGCCTGCACATCGTGCAAAAAATACCTCGACAGGACACCCGGCATAGCGCTTGACGAGGACAAGGTTTTCTCCGATCCGGTTCAGGCGGCACGCTTTGCCGACAATGCCTATAACTACCTGATCAACGATTACGTTCGTTTTAACGATCACCGTGGCTGCACCTCGCAGGCATCGGACGAAGCTGTTTCGGGTAACTCCGAGTACACCGTTACCACGCTTAACCGTGGCCTTTACTTCGACCACTCGACCGCAGCTTACTTAAATGATATCGGCGACGTTTGGGCAAACATGTATGCAGGCATTGCCGTAACCAACAAAATGTTGGATAAGATAGGCGGCGTTCCGGCAGCTACCATCTTCCCGGCGCAGCGTGTTGAAGGCGAGATGCACTTCCTGCGCGCGTTCTTCTACTTCGAGTTGGTGAAGCGTTTTGGCGGTGTGCCATTACTGGTTAAACCTTATGGTGTAAACGATGATGTTAACCTGCCACGTGCATCGTATGATGCCTGTATCACACAAATAGTAGCCGATGCGGATAAGGCATTTACCCTATTGGGTAATGATGCCGATTACACTGCGTCGAACTATGGCCGTGCCACAAAGGGTGCCGCGCTGGCTTTAAAGGCCCGCACCTTATTATACGCCGCAAGTCCGCTTAACAACACAACCAACGATAAAACTAAATGGAAGGCCGCCGCCGATGCTGCCAAGGCTGTAATGGATCTGAACCAGTATGCCTTGCAGGATACCTATGCCGATATGCTGAACTTTACACCAACCCCCGATCTGGCTAAGAAGGAGTATATCATGTATAAGGTACGTGGCCCGCGCGCTATCGACGGTATGTTTGCCGACTTCTCGATGTCGCCAAGCTCGGGCGGCGCGCAGGGACAAATGGACCCTACACAAAACCACGTGGATATGTACCAGATGCAGGCTACCGGTAAGGATATCACCGACCCGACATCAGGCTACGACCCTCAAAATCCTTACGCAGGCCGCGATCCGCGCTTTTACGCCAATATCCTGTATAACGGCCAAACCTGGCAGGGTAAAACCATGGATACATGGATCCAGACAGACGGCACCGGCAAGGTTACCGCCAAGGGTAAGGATATCGACCCAAGCGCTATTACCTACACCGCCACCAGCTACTATTGCAAAAAATACTGGCCGGAGACCTACAACCGTGTTGGCGGTGGTACTACGCTGTTAAACTATATCTATTTCCGTTATGCTGAAGTGTTGTTGAACTACGCCGAAGCACAAAATGAATACCTGGACGCGCCTGATGCCTCTGTTTACGCGGCTATCAACGCCATTCGCCAGCGCCCGGCTGTGAATATGCCGGTTCTCCCCGCTGGTTTAAGTAAGGATCAGATGCGTGTGGCCATCCGCCATGAGCGCGCTATTGAGTTGGCTTTTGAAGACCACCGTTGGTACGATATTATGCGCTGGCATAATGGCCCGGCCACTATCAACGTGCCTATTTACGGTATGAAGGTGATCAAAAACACCAATGGCTCATTCACTTACACGCCTACTCTTTTGGGCGCTACTTTCCAAAAAACTTATACCGAGCAGCAGCACCGCTACCCTATCCCACGCAGCGAGATCTACAAAAGCAAGGGTGTACTGGTGCAAAACCCCGGGTGGAATTAATTGGATGTATTCATTTTTTAATGCATAAAGAATTTTAGAGTATGAAATTATTTAAGATAAAATACCTGCTGTGCCTGCCCTTCCTGTGGCTGTGCGCGCAAAGCGTTTACGCGCAAAAGCCCGATGAGCAGACCACTGTGAACGGCAAAGTGGTAGACGCCGACAATAAACCCATGCCGGGTGTATTGGTTTACAAACAGGAGTCGAAGAATGATAAGGGCATGGTTACCGGCGCCGATGGCAGCTTTTCTGCCACCTGTACCACCAGCGATGTGTTTGTATTTAAGTTTGATGGCTACCTTACCGTTACCAAAGGCGTACCCGAAATAAAGTACAAAAATACCATTATGCTCACCAAAGCTTTATTCCAGGCTGGCGACGATGATGATGTTTACATTCCCTTCGGCGTGCGTAAAAAGCGCCAGTTAACAGCCACCATCAGCAGTATAAATGGCGATGACCTGCCGTCTATCCCCTCTTCGTCGCTTAATAACGTGTTCACCGGCCGCTTATCGGGCTTATTGATCACGCCGAACAGTTCGCAGCAGCCGGGTTATGATGTATCTAACTTTACCATCCGTGGCCGTTCATCATACAACAACAACCAGGATCCACTGGTTTTGGTTGATGGCGTGGAACGCGATTTTAAATCGATGGATCTGGCCGAAATTGAAAGCGTAAGCGTATTAAAAGATGCGGCTACACTGGCCTGGTATGGCATGTACGCAGCCAACGGTGTAATTTATGTGCGCACCAAGCGTGGCAGCGCCACCAGCACCAAGGTAACGTTTGATGGGCAATACGGTGTATCGTCTCCATTAGAGATCACGCAGCCATTAAACTCTTATACCTACGCGTCGTTATATAACGAGGCGCAAACCAACAGCGGTATCACACCTACCTATTCAGCAACAGCTTTAACGGCCTATCAAACCGGTTCCGATCCGTACAAATATCCCAACAATGACTTCGTACGCGATTTCTTTAAGACAGTTGCCCCCACCCAACGCTATGTAGCTACCGTAAGCGGCGGTAACTCGTATGTTAAATTCTTTACCCTGTTAAGCTATTACAACCAGGGGGGCTTTTACAAGGGCGGCACCAATCCTTTGTACGATGCCAATACCAACTTTAACAAATACAACCTGCGCACCAATCTTGACATGAAGGTGAGCAAGAATTTGGATGTGGCCCTCGATATCGGCGGCAGGATCACCAACCTGCGCTTCCCTATCATTGGTACCGGTACCTTCCTGAACACGGTTTATAATACCCCTGCAAACGCGTTCCCGCTGCTAAACCCTGATGGTTCGTATGGCGGTACTTCGCTATACCAAAAAAGTAACCCGCTGGCGCAAATGTCTGCATCGGGCGTGGCTACCGACCTTAGCCGTAATATGATGGCCACTATCAGCGCTAAGCAAAAAATGGACGGTATTTTACCGGGATTAAGCGCTAATATCTTTTACGCTTACGATGTTTATGGTCTGTACCGGTCAGGCTATAGCCAGGATTACGAGGTTTATGAAGCTAACGGTACCGGTGGTTATACCCGTTACGGCACGGCAACTATTCCTAACTACTCGCAAAACACATTTTCGGGCAACATCCGCAAAACCGAGCTTTGGGGCGGTTTAGATTACGACCATACCTTTGGCGATCACGGCATTAACTTCAGCACCCGTATATCAAGGGCGGTTTATGCTACCTTCGGTGCTTTGGACAGCCGCCGCGACGGGATCTCCAACCGCTTATCGTACAATTACAAGCAACGCTATTTTGTTGATGTAACCGGTACCTTCTCCGGTTCAGAAAACTTTATGCCGGGCAAGCGCGTAGGCTTCTTCCCTGCCGCCTCAGCCGGCTGGATCATCTCTGACGAGAACTTTCTGAAGGATACCAAATTCCTTAACTTCCTTAAATTAAGAGGTTCTTACGGTTTGGTTGGTAATGATGCTTTGACATCGCTGGCCCGCCGCTTCTCGTTTTTGACCACCTATAACAGCAGTGCCGGTGGTTATAACTTTGGTACCAGCTATACCGGTGTCGGTGGTACTTCAGAAAACCCGCTGGGCAATCCTAATCTAACCTGGGAGCGCGCCTATAAAACCAGCGTTGGCTTTGATGCTACCTTATTTAATAAACTGATCAATATCAGCGGTGACTATTTTCATGAGGACCGCAAAAACCTGCTGACCAACTCGCTGCTGCCAAGTATCATCGGCCAGTCGCTGGTACAGGTTAACGAGGGCGAAGCTACATATACCGGTTTCGAGGCAAACTTGACCTTCAACAAAAAGATCGGCAAGGTTGATTTGAGCCTGTTCGGTAACTATACCTACAGCACCAGCAAGATCCTGGCTATCAACGAGGGTGCCGGTTTGCCCGATTATCAAAAGCAATTAGGCCACCCCATTACCAGCGTAATGCTGACCAATGCCGGCAGCTACGTGCGTAACTTCCTGCAATCGGATGGGATCTTCCAAAACCAGGCGCAGATTGATGCCTCGCCGGTGCAGCGCTTCTCGCGTACGGTTAAACCGGGCGATATCAAATACAAGGATATCAACGGCGATGGTGTGATCGATAACCTTGACTTTGTGACCACCGATTACAACTTCGTACCGAAATCGTTCTTCGGCTTCGGCACAAAGGTGGCTGCGCATAATTTCGATCTGTCCTTGTTCTTCCAGGGCGTGAGCGGCCGTACCATCAGCATCCAGAACATCATCAACTCAGGCAATGCCAACAACGGCTACCTTAACCAGTTTAGTGTTGACCGCTGGACTGCGGCCACTCCCGATGCAGCATACCCGCGCCTGATGATCAGCGACCGTGGTAACAACACCCAAAACTCCGATTTTTGGCTGCGTTCGGGCGATTACATCCGCCTGAAGAATGCCGAGTTTGGTTATACCATCCCTTCACGCTTCACCAAAAAGCTGAAGCTATCGCAATTAAGGTTTTATGTAAGCGGCCTGAACCTGATCACATTCGACAAGTTGGGTAACCTGCCTATCGACCCTGAACTGCCTGAGGCCGGGTATAACAGTTCATATCCGTACATGAAGATCTATTCCTTCGGTTTAAATATGAAATTTTAATTAACGACCGTAACGATGAAAACAATGAAAAGAAATATAATATACCTGCTGCTGGCCCTTGCCGGCTTGTACACCGCGGGTTGTAAAAAGGATACCTTTTTGCAGGACGGGTCTATCCCGCCCGATGGCGCTATTACCGAAGCGCAGGAATGGGCCAACCCCGATTTTGCCCGTAACTACCTGAACAATGTGTACGCCTCGCTGCAATCGCGCTATAATTTAGATGGCGACGGCTCTATGCTGGCCTCGGGCAGCGATGAGGCAGTTAATTCAAATCTTAACTCGTCCATCAATATCTTTAACAACGGTACATGGAGCCCGGTGCGAACCATTGACGATGTTTACAGCAACATGTACAGCGGCATCCGAAAGGCCAATATCTTTTTGGCCAAAGCGTATGGCAGCGCGGTGATCCCGGCGCAGGAGCTGGTAACATCAAATGCGGCTGACATTACTTACGATGCGCAAATTGCCCGCTTACGTGGCCAGGCATTCTACCTGCGCGCATTCTTTGAATTTGAACTGGTGAAGCGATACGGCAGCATGGTGCTGGTTACCCGTGTACTGAACAGTGACGAGAACCTGGATTTGCCCCGTAACAGTTTCGATGATTGCGTAAAGCAGATCGTGGCCGATTGTGATTCGGCTGCCGACCGCCTGCCGGATAACGCCGCCGCCTGGGCTACCAATAACCGTGGCCGCGCCACCAAAATAGCAGCACAAGCGCTTAAGGCACGGTTGTTGTTATACGCCGCCAGTCCGCAGTATAATCCGTCAAACGATTTAACCAAGTGGCAGACCGCCGCTACCGCTGCCAAGGTAATTATCGATGGCGGCAAGGCAGGCTTGTATACGTCTTATCCCAATATCTTCCTGTGGAATATATCTGGCGCGCCGTATAATACCGAGGTGATCTTTGCTACGCAAACAGCTAATGATGCCACTGTGGAGACCAACAATGCGCCAATAAGCTATAACGGCGCTAATGGCCGCACCGACCCTACCCAAAATCTGGTTGACGCCTTTGAAATGAAGACTACCGGCAGGGTAATAACCGATCCGTTAAGCGGCTATAACGCCAACGCGCCGTACACCAATCGCGACCCGCGCCTTGGCTTTTCCGTAATGTTGAATGGATCAACCTTTCAAAGTAAAACGGTTGATATTTACGCGGGTGGTAAGGATGCCATTGGTGTAAACGTAAATGCCACCAAAACCGGTTATTATATGCGCAAGTTTTTGGCCGAAGCCGCCGTTTGGAACACTTCATCAAACACCAGCGTGCGCAAGCCTTGGGTTTTGTACCGCTATGCTGAAGTATTGCTGAACTATGCCGAAGCTATTAATGAAGCGCAAGGCACCGCCGGCATGGCCGAAGTACTGAAAAGCCTGAACCTGATCCGTGCGCGCGGCGGTGTGGCCATGCCTGCCCTGCAAACCACCAACGCGGCAGGCAACGGCTATGTAGCGCCCACCCAGGCCGAACTGCGCAAGCGCATCCACTTAGAGCGCCAGGTAGAGCTTTGCTTTGAAGAACACCGCTTTTACGATGTGCGCCGCTGGAAAGAAGCCGAAACTACATTTAGCCTGCCAGCACGCGGCATGAACATCACCCAAACATCACCCGGTGTGTTCACCTACTCGCCGTTTACAGTAGAGAACCGTGTGTTTACGGCTAAAAACTACCTGTTCCCGATAGCGCAGGTGGAGTTGAACAAGGCACCGGCATTGAAGCAAAATCCAGGATATTAATTTTCGATATCCTCTTTATAAAAATGGTTATGCCATAGCGGCATAACCATTTTTGTTTAACCCAACCGCCCGGTCAAGCGTCCACGCTTGATCGGGCGGTATATATGCGTTATTTATTTTGATATGACTTGATCTGCCATTTCACTTTTCCCGCATAAGGATCATTAACAATGCTACTGCCCGAGGTATTTATCCGATGCAACACATTATCCGATGGCAAACAAATCAACCCACTACCCTTTTGGCCTTTTGTGGTATAGCCCACCAACTGAATATTCGACCAATCCATCTGCAAGGTTGATTGCGCCAGCTTGATATGTGGGATCACCGCGCCTTCGCGTACCAGTATTACAGCTTGAACAGATCCGGCGGCAATAGTATGCCAGCCGCTTTTGTAAGTTTTGCCGGTTTGATAATCTATCCAGTTGCCGGTTGGCAGGTAAACTTCGCGTTCCTTTACTTCTTCAAACAGCGGCGCTACCAACATGTCCGATCCAAACAGGTATTCATCGTCTGTTAGCCATGCGCCGGGATCTCTCGGATATTCTACAAACAGCGCACGTACCATCGGCAGGCCACGTTCGGTGCAATCTTTGGCTTGCGCGTAAATGTATGGCATTAGCTTGTAGCGCATCTCGTCAGTCAGGCGAAAAGTATTCAGGAACTCCGGGCTATAAGCCCATGGCTCCTTTGGCGGTGCGCCGTGAGCGCGGCTGTGTGAGGTCAACATACCGAATGCAGCCCAGCGCGCATACAAATTTTCGGGTGATTTACGCACAAAGCCACCAATATCATGGCTCCAGAATGAAAAGCCTGACAGGCCGAACGAGAGACCGCCGCGTAATTCGGCGGCCATGGCGGTGTTGGTGTTGGCCGCGTCTCCGCCCCAATGCAGCGGGTAACGCTGGCTGCCGGCCCAGGCGCTGCGCGCCCAGATGATGTTATCGCCCGTAACCTTTTTGGTAATATCGGCCACGGTTTTGTTGTAGCGCAGCGGGTATAGGTTATGCTCATAGAATCCGGTTCTTCCCGAGTGGTACAGGCCGTTATTTGGCGCTGCCTCACCAAAATCTACCTTGATAGCGCCCACCCCCAACTTTAACAGCCCGGCAATTTTATCCTGGTACCAGGTAACAGTGGCCGGATTACTAAAATCGAGCACGGCATCTTCGTAAGGCAGGTTGCCCTTGCCATCTTTTACTACCAAATCGTTCTTCACCAAATCGTTAAAATAAATATTTTTTGGTGTGAAGTAAGGCAGTTGCCACAGCGACACGTGGAAGCCATCCTTTTTCAGGTCGCTCATTAGTTTGGCGGGATCGGTAAAGCGATCGGGCGCGAATTTATAATCCACCCGCCAGTCGGTGCTGAACCAGCCCGTATCGTAATGGATCACATCGGCCGGGATGCGGTTCTCGCGCAATTTGGCGGCTATATCGCGGCCGTCCTTTTCAGACAAGTAAGTGATCCGGCTCATCCAAAACCCAAATGACCATAGCGGCGGCATCGAAGCTTTGCCGGTCAGGTTGGTGTATTCGTCTAGTATATCTTTAGGTTCGCCAAGGAAAACGAACAAGTCCAGTTCATCATCACCAATCATCAGACTGTTTACGCCGCCAAAATATTTGCCAAAATCGCAGGTGATGGGGGTTGACGTATGCATAAACATACCATACCCCCGGTTGCTCATGAAAAAAGGGATAGGCTTGTACATGGTTTCGTTTTGCACGCCGTTGGCATCGTCGGCCCATAGTACTACTTTTTGGCCACGTTTATCTAAGCCGGTAAATGATTCACCGCAACCAAAGATCTTCTCGCCGGGAGATAACGAAAATACTGCGTTCATACTGCGCGAATAATCGGATGCGCGCCGCACGTACGAGAACGGCATTACCGGTGTAAAGTCAACCCCGGCATTATCCTTATCATGTATGGTTTTGGTCAGTAGCTTGCCAGTAGCGTCCCTAAACTCCACATGCCATGGCTTGGTCAATATTGTAACCGAACCATAAGCGCTGGTATACTGGTAACCACCCTTAACCGGGCTGTACTTCCAGCTTTTGGTATCTACCGGCGCTTTGCCGTTCACCAGCATCAGCGACTCTTGCTCTGGCTTAAATTGCGGCCCCGATAAGGCCCTGATGCGTACCGTGCGCGCTGATACAAATTGGATAGAGAACGGCAAGGTTGGCGCTATTTCATATTCGGTTGATGGAAATTCGTTAGCCGGTACAGCCGTAAGCGCACCCATCATATTATTGAACGCGAGGGGCGTTTTGTACATATAGCGTTTGTAAACGATCTTGCCTGTTGCGGTTACCGGGTCGAAGTTGGCCAGGCTATCGGCCAGGTAATACGTGTTTTTAAAATCCTTAAAATCGGTGCTGATATCTATGGGTTCGTTCAGCAGGTGCATGCCCTGTAACTGGGCCAGCGCCTTAAAGTTTACTGTCATAACAACAGTTAAACTTAATAGCATGGATAGATATCTTCGCTTCATTTTACGATCAAGGTTTAAAAGGTTATTTCTTTATTTTAACAGGTTTCAGCTTTTCAAAAACATCTACCGGCAGGATGTTGCCATCGGTATCGAAACGCATGGGCGATATACAGGTTTCGCGGTTGTAGCCGTTGCCATCCGGGATTTTAAAGCGATGATAGGCGATATACCACTCGTCCTTACCCGGCACTTGTACAACAGAATGGTGTCCCGCTCCCTTTACAACGCCTTTTCCTTTTAGTACGGGATGTCCCACAGCTTTGGTAAACGGCCCTAATGGCGAGTTTGATGTAGCATAAGCGATGGAATAACGTGGATCACGCGTATCATACTCCGACCACATCAGGTAGTAAACACCTTTGCGCTTGATCATAAAAGGTCCTTCGTTATATCCCTGCGGCTTAATGGAGGTAATTTTCGAAGTATCGCAGGATATCATATCAGCATTCAGCTTTACGATGTTGCATTGGCCTTGCCCCCAATACAGGTAGGCCTGCCCATCATCATCAATAAAGGCCATCGGGTCTATCATTTGGCCACGCTTAGTGCCTTTGGCTATCAGCGGCTTGCCTATCGGGTCTTTAAACGGACCGGTAGGTTTATCGCTTACTGCCACGCCGATATTGGTATTGGCCGAATAGTAGTAATAGTATTTATTGTTTTTAAAGGCGATGGTCGGCGCCCAGGCACGCTCCTTGGCCCATGTCAGATCCCGCGGCAGATCAAGGATCACGCCCTCGTTCTTCCAATCCACCAAATTATCTGATGACCAGCAGGTGAACGAGGTTGATAGCCAGCCGGTGGTACCATCGGTAGTTGGATAGATGTAAAACTTTTTGCCAAACGCAGTGATGTTCGGATCAGCATATACACCCGGCAATACCGGCGCGGGTGCGTTAAGCGTATCTTTTTCCTGCGCCATTAATGGTGCCGATGCCGCAACGGCTATCAGCAAAGTCAATGCTTTTTTTATCGTAACCATTATTTGCCGATGTTTTTATACCTGCCCAAAGCCTCAATAAAATAGTAATCAGCATAAGTTAAAGGCACATCAACCTCGGTACCGGCCGGGAAATGGCCAACGCAATGCTGTAAAATAAAGCCCCCGTTTGTACCGGACTCGGCTAAATACGGCGCTTTGGACAGATTGCGGATAATAGTTTCGGCGGTGGTGAAGTAAGTTTGGCTATCTTTTTTATCAGTATAACGGCACAGTTCCAGTAAAGCCGATGCCATGATGGCCCCTGCCGAAGCATCGCGCAAAGCATCCGGGATATTCGGCGCGTTGAAATCCCAGTAAGGGATCTTATCCTTTGGCAGATTGGGGTGATTCAGGATGAAGTGCGCGATATGGTTAGCTTGCGCCAAATACTTTTTATCTTTTGTTTCGCGGTACATCACCGTATAGCCGTACAGGCCCCAGGTTTGCCCCCTCGCCCATGCCGATTCATCGGCAAAGCCCTGCGCGGTACGTTTTTGCTGCACCTCGCCGGTTTGCGGGTTATAGTTGATCACATGGTACGAACTATAATCAGGCCTGAAATGGTTACGCATGGTAGTATTGGCATGGGTAACGGCAATCTTATAAAAGCTGGAATCGCCGGTGGCGCGGGTGGCCCAAAACAGCAGTTCAAGGTTCATCATGTTATCAATGATCACCAAATATTCCGGTTTGTTAGAATCCCAGGATTTGATACAACCAATTTTGGGGTCGAAACGGGTACAAAGCGATTTAGCGCTGTTGATCAGGATCTGCTTGTAAGCCGCAGACGGTTCCAACTTTTCCGCGTTACCGAAGCTGCAATACATCATAAAGCCCAGATCGTGCGTGGTTTTGTTATACTGTTCTTTTGCCAGCACATCCAGTATGCGGTTGGCTTCAGTTAGCATGGCTTTATCGCCGGTAGCTTTATACAGGTATAGCAAAGTACCCGGATAAAAGCCACTGCACCACCAGCCCGAGTTACTGGTCTCGAACTTGCCTGTTTTCGGGTAATAGCTTTTAGGGAATTTTCCGGGCTCAAGGCCCTTCATCATTAATTTATATTGATTAACACCGTCCTTATAATCGGCACTGATGGTTTTTAATAGTTGCGGGTTGGGTTTAAATTTAACTTTTTGCGCTAACGAAGCCGTGCAGCTTAGCATCACCAGCGCTACGGTGTACAGGATGTTTTTTAAGATCATTATTAAGTTTATATTTCGTTTTATAAAGTATTGCAATATAGGCGATTATCAATTTAATCGTCACCTAAATTTAAATATTTCTCACTTGCCTACAGCAGGTCATTAGCCAAATTGGCCAGTTCGCTGCGTTCGCCTTTTTGCAGGGTAATGTGCGCGTAAAGCGGGTGGCCTTTGGCCTTGTCTATCAGGTACGATAAGCCGTTACTTTCGGCATCCAGGTATGGGGTATCTATCTGGTAAATATCGCCGGTGAATACAAATTTGCTGTGTTCGCCCGCACGGGATATGATAGTCTTCACTTCGTGCGGGGTCAGGTTTTGGGCCTCGTCCACAATAAAGAAGATCTTAGTAAGCGTACGCCCGCGGATAAAGGCCAGCGGCGCGATGGAGATCTTATCGTTAGTGACCAGTTCATCTATCTTTTGCTGCATCTTTTCGTCGTCGGCAAATTGCTCGCGGATAAATTTCAGGTTATCCCAAATGGGTGCCATATAAGGGTCTACTTTTGATTTGGCATCGCCCGGCAAAAAGCCGATCTCCTTATTACTGAGGGGGACGATCGGACGGGTGACATAGATCTGCCGGTAATACTTGCGTTGCTCCAAAGCCGCGGCCAATGCCAGCAGGGTTTTGCCCGTACCCGCGTTACCCTGTATGGTTACCAGTTTAATATCGGTATTAAGCAGTGCGTGTAAGGCACAGGCCTGCTCCGGGTTTTTGGGCGATATGTTAAACACGGGTTCTTCCTTAACCTTCTCCAAATGATCTATCTGCGCGCTGTAAAACGCAGATAGCGACGAGCGCTTGCCGTTTAACAAATAAAAGTGGTTGCCACGACCCGGCTGAATATCCAAATCGGCAGCGGTAAGCACGTCCTCCTTATTTAACTGGTTGATCAGCTTATCGGTAGCCTTATTAATGGTAGTGCCGGTGTATAACTCATCAAGGTTTTTGATCTTGCCGGTTTCGTAGTCCTCGGCATTAAGATTAAGTGATTTGGCTTTCAGGCGCAGGCAGATATCTTTTGATACCAGCACCACCCGCTTATCGGGATTTTCCTGTTGTAATGACAGGGCGGCATTTAGGATACGATGATCTATCTTATCATCGCCAAAAACCTCCTCGGCATCAACACCCAGGTTTTTGTTATCCATAATTACCTTGAAGTTGCCCTTGTTTTGCCCGTTTAAAGGTTGCCACTGGTTAAGCAGGCGCTTGCGCGACAGGTTGTCCATCAGGCGGATAAAACCCCGCGCTTCGAAGTTGCGGGTATCATTCCCGGTCTTCATGTTATCCAGTTCTTCCAGCACCTGTATTGGAATGGCCACGTCGTGCTCCTGGAAATTCTCGAAAGCGTTATGATCGTAAAGGATAACGGATGTATCTAAAACGAATATTTTCTTTTTAGCCGGTGGCTTATTCCTGCCCTCTTTAGTCATAGTGCCAAATTAGGGAATTATTGGCAGATTAAGAAAATCGCCCGGTGATTTAACCACAAAGGCACAAAGATTAGCACAAAGAATACAAAGGCTTTTGAGCTAAATATGAGGTAAGAAAATCCTTGTGCCACTTTGTGGTTAATTCGTCCCCAACCAAATCACTACAAAAAACGAAAACGGAAGCCTCCTCTTGCGATTCGACTTCCGTTTTCTGACCTGATGCCCAGCCATAGCTGCACACCCGGCGCCCAAGTTCTTTTGTAGTTTTGACCGGTTAAACTATCCAGGTTTGTGCAAACTTTGAATATGGTTAATGTCCGTTACCTGTATTGCGTTACGCCGTGGCGCCGGCAACCAGTGTATGCCCCTAAACTATCCCGGTGAGCTGATCGGACCTTTCGGCCGGCTGGCATTTTGGGTAATCTTTTAAAACCGCCTGGCCCAAAGGTTTCACCCGGTCGGCTCCTGTTTTAAGCGGGACTGTCAAAGTACGTTGTTCTTGTTGATTCTAAGATAGTTGCATTAAGCACCCATGTCAAGCAAAATCTTAATGTATTTATAAACAGCTTATTAACCAACTGCGGGTGCTTATCAACACTTTTGCAATGATAAATACCTGCTTTTTAATGGCTTGCACAGCGTTTATGTACGTGGTTATTCACATTTCGGTTATGAACAGGTTGGGCTTAATTAGGTTATTTTGCGGGTGAGATTAAGGGTAAGATTTCCTTTTTTCAGATTTTCCTTTGTAACACTTTGGCTCATCAGTAGCGATGGGTTTGAAACCCAGCGCTATATTGGGATATCACCTGCGGCCCTGAATCTGACGAACTATAGCCGACGACAACATTAATACAATCAAAAATATCTAAAATAAATATTGCATGTTACTAATATTATTAGCAATTTTGATATCATGAATCAGAATTCGGTAGCGGTAAAGAAGGATTCGCGGGTGCTGTTTGTGGATATGAACAGTTTTTTTGCCCGCTGTGAGCAGCAGGTAAATTACTGGTTGCGCGGTCGCCCGGTGGGCGTTTGTGTGTATACCGGCAAGTATGGTTGCGTTATTTCCCTTTCAACCGAAGCCAAAGAGCGTGGCCTGAAGGCTGGCATGCGCCTTAATGATGCCATGCTGGTTTGTCCCGACCTGGTGCCGGTAGAAAGTAATCCTGCCCGTTACCGGGGTTATCATACCAAGATCATTAATGTATTGAAAGAGCACTGCATGGATGTGGTGCCCAAAAGTATCGACGAGGCCATCATCAACCTAACGCATCATGAAAATACTGATCCGTTAACCATCGCCAAAAAAATAAAACGTGAGATCCTGGAGCGTGTTGGCGACTGGCTTACCTGTTCGGTTGGCATCGCGCCGAATGCCTTCCTGGCTAAACTGGCATCGGTACGGGGCAAAAAGCAGGATGGCCTGCTGATGATCACCCATGATAATATAGATGATATCCTGCGCCCCCTGCGCCTGGGCGATTTGCCGGGTATCGGCGGTAACATGTCGTACCGGCTGGAGCGGGCCGGCGTAATGACCCCGCTGGATATGCGCTACGCCGGCCCTCAAAAGCTGAAAGCCATATTTAAGGGCATTGAGGGCGTATTCTGGCATTACCGGTTGAATTTTATCGAAACCAATATCGTATCGCACGAATACCGGGGTATGCAGGCCATGCGGCAGATCTCGGCCGAGAAGCGAAAAAGCATGGAGTACATCGATCAGCTGTTTATGACCCTTTGCCTAACGCTTGAAAAACGGATGGTAAAGCATAAGTTTCGCTGCAAAGCGGTAGGTTTTACGGCACGTTACGAGGATGGCACCCGCTGGGACGACGCCTTTGCCCTCACCACCCCTATCCAGGATGCCATCAGCCTGATGCGTGGCATACGCCTGCGCACCGAAAAGTTTATGGACATGATGAACTGCGGCCCCATCTTTAATAACGATATTACCCAAATGCGGGTATCGGTCACCAATTTTGTAAATGCCGATAATATGCTGTACAGCCTGTTCGAAGATATGGATCAGAAAGAAACGGCCTTTAAAACCATGCATGCCATTAAGGATAAGTTTGGATCGGACAAACTGATACGGGCTGTAGAAATGACCGACGGACAGGTAATTAAGGATGTGATAGGCTTTGGCTCGGTAAAGGATCTGAGCGAGCTGGACTATAAAGCCTAACCTCTCGCCTTCCTCAACTTCAGGTTAAATTGTTTTCAGAAAATCACAACAAGTTTTTGGTGTACAACGTACAAGTGTAAAATCAAACAGTTGTATTACTGACCCCTCATTAGGGTTTTTAATACAATTGTTTACATAAGTGCCCAACCCTAATTATCTTTGTTATGAAACTATTCTTTACCCAAAAATTACCCATGTATCAGGCCCTGGTGTTATTAGTACTATTAATGTCGCGATGCGTTGTAAAGCCGTTGCAGCCCACCCAGTCGGTAAAAGACAGCATGCCGATCGAAATGATGTCGAAAACGGGCACTGCTACCCCCGCCAACAATACCCCCTTAAAGAATATGTTCGGTATCAATTCGTACGAATGGGATTTCCTGCAAAACCCTAACCAACCGAATGTAAAATATACCATTTACGAAGATAACATGTCGCTCATCAAGTCGTTCAGCGCGGTGCGTCATTACATGAACTGGAACAAGCTTGAAAATACCGAGGGCAATTATACCTACAACCCTACCAACGATGGCAGCTGGGATTACGACCTGATCTACACCCGTTGCAAGGCAGAAGGCATTACGGTATTGGCCGACCTGAAGAATTGCCCCCGCTGGATGGTGGCAGGATATCCATCTGCTCAACAAGATGACGAGAATGTGCCGGCACCTTACGGCGCCGACCTAAGCAAACCAGCCAGCTATGTGCAGCAGGCACGCGTTGGCTTCCAGTTCGCGGCGAGGTATGGTTCTAACGCTGCTGTTAACCCTGGTTTGGTAACTGTTGATTCGCGCCCGCGCTGGACTAACGACCATATCAACGAAGTAAAGATCGGTATGAACCTGATCAAATACATCGAATGTAATAACGAACCCGACCGCTGGTGGAAAGGCCCGCTGACCACTCAAACGCCAGAACAATACGCCGCTAACCTTTCGGCTTTTTACGATGGCGATAAAGGCAAATTAGGCCCTAATGCCGGTATTAAAACCGCCGACCCGAACATGATAGTGGTGATGGGCGGTATAGCCACCTGCGACCCAACCTACGTTACCCGCATTATCGAGTGGTGTAAAATCAACCGTGGTTATAAAGCCAATGGAGCGGTTAACCTGTGTTTTGATGTTATCAATTATCATTACTATTCAAACGATGGCGATGTGCGTACGCATAAGCAGGCCACTACAGGTATAGCGCCCGAACTATCGGCCGCGGGTAGCATTGCCGATGGTTTTGTGAAGGTGGGCAAACAATATAATCTGCCCGTTTGGGTTACCGAGGCCGGTTACGATATTAACGCGGGCAGTTACCAGCGCGCTATCGCCATCGGTTCAAAATCGGCCTTAATTACACAAGCCGACTGGATATTACGCACCTGCCTGCTGTACATGCGCCATAATGTGCAAAGCTTGTATTTTTATCAGTTGTTTGATGTAACCGCTGATAACCCGACGCAATACGCTACATCGGGCCTGGCCGAAGGTATTAAACGCCGCCCTGCCGCCGATTATATCTTGCAGACAACCAAATTGATGGGCAGTTACACCTATAGCCAAACCATCAATGCCGACCCTTTAGTGGATGTTTATGTAAGCGGTAAAAAAACAATGTATGTACTAACCATCCCCGACCAAAAAGGGCGCACCGGTACTTATACTTTAGATCTGGGCCGCGGCGTTTCGAGCGCTACCATTTACACCCCAACAGCAGGCGCCGACGCGATGACCAAAACTACAAGCGCGGCCGCGGCTGGCAAATTAAAAGTTACCGTAACCGAAACGCCGGTATTTGTAGAAGCAGGCGGACAGGTTCAATAAGTTTAAAAGATATGTTTTGAAGAAGCTACTGATCCAGTAGCTTCTTTTTTCTTGATTCGTATTCTTCTTTAGTGATGGCGCCCGAATCCATCAACTGCTTCAGTTTTTTGATCTCGTCGGCAACGGAAGCTACAGGAACAGGTGATCCGGCACTTGATTGCTTGCACGGCGTAACTTCGCATACAGAAATAGCATCATCAATAAACAGGGTAAAGCGCAGCGGGCCACCGGCATAAACCATAAATACGTATTTCTCCAGGTTGTTCTCGGTAGTTTTTTTAATGCTTCGGATGATCACGCCGCCATTGGCCAGATCTTTGGGTAAACCACGTCCACCAGCGGTACGTCCCGGAGGGCCGGGTAAGGTAAAACCAAGGCCTCTGTCCTGCACAAACATGAACGATCCGTTTGAATTTGAACCCTTGCCCAAATGAACGGTATCATTAATATGATAAGTAACCCCGTTGGTGGCTTTGTATTCTTTAATGTCCTGCGCGAGCGCAAAAAGCGGTACAAAAAGCGCCGCTGTTAGCAATATCTTTTTCATAGTGTAGGTATAATTCTGATACCAAGTTAGGCAAATCCTTTAATTGATACGAATTTATCGCCGCAAAAAGCTATTTTTGCGGTTGAATGAAGCACATACGTAATTTTTGTATCATAGCACACATCGACCACGGCAAAAGTACCCTTGCCGACCGGTTGTTAGAATATACCAACACCATCAGCAAGCGCGAGGCACAGGCCCAATTGCTTGACGATATGGACCTTGAACGCGAACGCGGGATCACCATTAAAAGCCATGCCATCCAAATGGATTATGAGCTTGACGGCCAGAAATATGTGCTGAACCTGATTGACACCCCGGGACACGTGGATTTTAGCTACGAAGTTTCCCGTTCGATAGCTGCCTGCGAGGGTGCGCTGCTAATCGTAGACGCATCGCAGGGCATTCAGGCGCAAACCATATCTAACCTGTATTTAGCTTTAGAGAACGACCTGGAGATCATCCCGGTTTTAAATAAAATGGACCTGCCCGGCGCTATGCCCGAGGAGGTAAAGGACCAGATAGTAGACCTGATTGGCTGCAAGCGCGAGGAGATCCTTGCCGCTTCGGGCAAAACAGGTATGGGTGTGCACGATATCTTAAAGGCCATTGTTGACCGCGTCCCCGCTCCCGTTGGCGATCCGGAAGCGCCGCTGCAGGCATTGATCTTCGATTCGGTGTTTAACTCGTTCCGCGGTATCATCGCTTATTTTAAGGTGGTGAACGGCGAGATCCGCAAAGGCGACAAGGTAAAATTTGTGGCAACCGAGCGTCAGTACATTGCCGATGAAGTGGGTACATTAAAACTGAACCAGTTACCTAAGGACTCGATCAAAACCGGTGACGTTGGTTATATCATATCAGGTATTAAGGAAGCAAAAGAGGTAAAAGTTGGTGATACCATCACCACGGTAGACCGCCCTTGCGCCGAAGGTATTCAGGGTTTTGAAGAGGTAAAACCAATGGTATTTGCGGGTATATATCCTGTTGATACCGAAGATTATGAAGAGCTGCGCGAAAGCATGGCTAAACTGCATCTGAACGACGCCTCTTTGGTTTTCGAACCTGAATCGTCGGCGGCTTTGGGCTTTGGCTTTCGTTGCGGGTTCCTGGGGATGCTGCACATGGAGATCATCCAGGAACGTTTAGAGCGCGAGTTTGATATGACGGTGATCACTACGGTACCCAACGTGTCGTACATTGCTTACACCACCAAAGGCGAAGACCTGCTGGTGAACAACCCAAGTGACCTGCCCGACCCGAGCAAGCTGGAGTATGTAGAGGAACCTTTCATTAAGGCCACCATCATTACCAAATCTGAGTTTGTTGGGCCGGTGATGTCGCTTTGTATCCAAAAACGCGGTATGATCACTAACCAATCGTACCTTACCTCCGACCGTGTGGAGCTGATATTTGAGATGCCGATGGGCGAGATCGTATTCGACTTTTACGATAAGCTGAAAACCATTTCAAAAGGTTATGCTTCGTTCGATTACCACCAGATTGGCTACCGCCAAAGTGACCTGGTAAAACTGGATATTCGCCTGAATGGTGAACCGGTAGATGCTTTATCATCACTGATCCACCGCAGCAACTCGTACGATTTTGGTAAAAAGATCTGCGAAAAGCTGAAGGAACTTTTACCACGCCAGCAATTCGAGATCATTATACAGGCCTCCATCGGCGCCAAGATCATCGCCCGCGAAACTGTAAAGGCTATGCGTAAAGACGTAACCGCCAAGTGTTACGGCGGTGATATCTCACGTAAGCGTAAACTGTTGGAAAAACAAAAAGCCGGTAAAAAGCGCATGCGCCAGGTAGGTAACGTAGAGATACCGCAAAGCGCGTTTATGGCGGTTTTGAAATTGGATTAATATCAATTTATGACCAATCAAGAAGCTTCAGAGTATCTTAATGGGTTAAAAGAAGCCATTAATAATCCCAAGGAACATCAAAATGCACTTGATTTAGATGCCTATTCACCCATAAGTATAGGACACGCAAAACAAACACCAGAACTTAATCATTTTTTTGGATTAGATGAAGACGGACCTTATAGTGAGTTTCTCAAAAAAGGTTTAAGATCTCTTAGATTAGGGTTTTACAAACTTTGTTCGCCTCCTATTTATAATAAATCCATATTTCCTGGAACTTTTGCTGCAGATGTTTATTATTACTATCCTGGACCCAACTGCATAAAGCTTATTAAATATCGAGCTAACATAGGTCCAATGATTAATTCTCATTTTAAATACTTACCGGTACCAGGTACGCCTCAATATAAATCGATTTCTGACATTCCTTTTTTAAAAGAATTTGAAGAGCAAAAATATACAATTGGGACACCAGATGATCATTACTACGTTCCAAAACAGAATTTTTTTAAGGCTTTATTAGATAATGAAAAAATTTTTTTTGTAAAAGAATCAATATTTGACCCATCGTTCCCACATGCAAACCCTAAACCCAAAAGGATAACTTGGACTTTTATTGATTAAAATAAAAATACTAATGCAACTACTCGACGGAAAATACGTATCAGAAAAACTTAAAGGTGAAATAGCCGTACAGGCTGCCGAAATTTTAGCGCGCACCGGCCGCAAGCCCCATTTGGTGGCGGTACTGGTTGGGCACGATGGCGGCAGTGAAACTTACGTGGCCAGCAAAATGAAGAATTGCGAAGCTGTAGGTTTTAAATCGAGCCTGGTGCGTTACGAGGATACCGTTACCGAAGAGGAACTACTGATAAAGGTAGCTGAACTAAATGCCGATGAGGATATAGACGGCATCATCGTACAACTTCCCCTACCCAAACATATCGACCCGGAAAAGGTAACCGAACGCATCGATCATCGCAAGGATGTAGACGGTTTCCACCCTATTAACCTGGGCCGCATGCAGCGTAATTTGCCATCATTTATCCCTGCTACACCTTATGGCATCACCCTGATGCTGAAGGAATACGGCATAGAAACCGCCGGCAAGCATTGTGTGGTGATTGGCCGCAGCAACATAGTCGGCTCACCCATGAGCATCCTGATGGCCCGCAACACCCAACCGGGTAATTGTACGGTAACCATTTGCCACAGTCGTACCCCAGATATAAAGAAATTTACGCTTGATGCTGATATATTGATCGTAGCCATCGGTAAAAAGAATTTTGTTACCGCCGATATGGTAAAAGACGGCGTGGTAGTGATTGACGTAGGCATGAACCGCGAAACATCAACCCTTACCAAATCGGGCTTTAAGCTTTATGGCGACGTTGATTTTGAGGGCGTTTCGCAAAAGGCATCGTGGATAACTCCGGTTCCGGGCGGTGTTGGCTTGATGACCATTATCGGTTTGTTGAAGAATACTTTGGCTTCGGCTAATAAGGAGGTTTATTCTTAAGATTTCACCGATTTCAGAATTGATTTCACCGATTATAATTAAACAGCGGCATGCCTGAAATAATCCTGAATGATCAACTGCTAACATAGACATCACCAGTCAAAATCCTTTATTTGCTTCAATACCAGTCGTTCCTGATGTTTTATATGCAAGTTGCAGGAATTTTATTATTCTGAAACAAAAATTATAGCATTAATAAGTAGTGCAAAAAACATAGCCAAGCTGCATTTGCGCATATGTTTAGGCTAAAGCCATTTCATCTTATTTATTACCCCGTCCCATAAATGGGGGGCAATAAATTTCAAAAACATTCATTGCCGTTGGCTTCAGCCAACGGGATATATTTTCGGCACTATTGGCTTTAGCCGAACTATTCGCAATTATACAAGTTCTTTAATTACAAATACTCCGCCGGTATCTGGTGATGCTCGTTCTCATCCTGCCACACCATCGATGTGATCTTCCATTTACCATCAACCTTTAAATATTGAATATAGTTAACACCACGGGGCATGTTTATGGCGCGGTTATCGGCAAAAGTATATTCGTAGGTACTTACACGCTGGGCTATCTTGCCAAACACTTCGGTTTTAGCAAATATCTCGCGCTGAAAATAGTGCTTAAGTGTATGATCGGCCACCTGGGCCTTTAGCTTATTGGCGTAGGCATCGGCCGTAAGCGCAACCGGTTTGCCAAACGAGTTATTGATGAGGATACCTTCGCCATAAAAAAAGTTTTTCAGCGAGGTGATGTCAAACTCGGAGGGGTGATCGAAGCTAATGGTATAGTAAAAACCGGTGGTTAGCTTGTCTATTGATAAGGTGTCCATTTACTGAAACAGTTGTTTAAGTTTTTCTTTAAAGGTGTTAAACCCAACCCAAATCATCCCCTCTTCTATTTTAACGGCATAGGTGTTAATATAATCGTTTTGTCCCGGGCTGCCCTTGCCTGTCTCCAAATCGTACGAGTAACGGTGATACGGGCAAACCAGTTTAGATTCGTCGCTGCACCATCCGCCCGAAAGATCTTCGCCGGCATGCGGGCATTTAGACGATACGGCGAATACTTTTCCTTCGTAACCAACCAAACAAACGATACGCCCACCGGGTGATATCTTTTTTATAAAAGGCCTATCGGTATAGGGCAGCCCGGTATTATACCATTTCATTATTGTTTAGAAATCAATTTTCAGGTTCATCGATGCTGGATTTTTGATGATATCATCCATACTGGTTTGCAGGGTTACACGCCGCCTGTCGGCAGATAGGATAGCCTTGGGGTTATCTATCTTTTTTACCGGCTTGGCAAAATTAAGCACTACCTTATAGGGTGTTTCAATCAACATAGCTTTGGCCATGGCAAAGGTTGACGAGGTGCGTTTAAGAAAGGCGTTGAACTTGGAAAGATCGATAATGCGGTAAAATTTCTTCTCGGTGATCTCGTAGATATAGTAATCCTCGCCCGCTATCAATTGCTGCGGATCGAACGAGTTGCTCTTCTTATTATTCTTTGTCAGTGCGTTAACACCGCCAATGCTGCTTAATTTAGATATGTGCGCCAGGTAATATTTAAGGTCGTTGATGTTTTTAGCATCATGGGTTAAACTCACCTTCATCAGGTTGTTTTTCAGGTTCATTTTTACTTTTAACCTGCTTGAGTTAGCCATGGTGATCTCATCCGGCGTCATTTTGTCGATAGTGGTATCCGGCAACGCGGTATAAAAGTTAAGCGTGGTATCTTTCACCATCCCAAATTCGGGTGTCGAGCGGACGGAGTCGCTCATCAGGTTCATCAAAACGGACACGGCCTTACTCATGTCAAAGTCGTACACTACAGCGCATGATCCATCGGCCTTAAAATCGTAATGCTCCTCGATATCCACGCAGGACGAGAGGCAAAAGATAAGCACCAGGATGACGGGGAAGTAAAGCTTTTTCATGCTGCCGCAATAATTAAGTAATATTACTGAATATTAATTAAATACAATGCAAGCGAAAACTAAAATAATCGTTGGTACGCTAAAGATATTATCACCATAATATCACCTTTGCCCCTAAGCTTTCGGCTTTCAGCCCAAAAAAGTACCTTTGCAAATTATTATGGCACACGTAATTCCGGAAGACGGCACATTGCTTCCATTGATGGAGGAGTTTTACACGATACAGGGCGAAGGGTATAATACCGGGAAGGCCGCGTACTTTATACGCCTTGGCGGTTGCGATGTGGGCTGCCACTGGTGCGATGTAAAGGAAAGCTGGGATGCCGAACTACACGCGCTGACCGCGGCTGATACGATTGTAGAACACGCCGCGCAGCACCCCGCCAAAGCCGTAGTAGTAACTGGCGGCGAACCGCTGATCTACAACCTTGATTACCTGACCGGCCAGCTACAACAAAAAGGTATCCGGACTTTTATCGAGACCTCAGGCGCCTACCCCCTTTCGGGCTCGTGGGATTGGATCTGCCTGTCGCCTAAAAAATTTAAGGCACCGGTAAAACATGTGGCCGAAATGGCGCACGAACTGAAAGTGATCGTTTTTAACAAATCGGACTTTTTATGGGCCGAGGAGCATGCAAAGATGGTTGGCCCCGCATGCAAGCTATACCTGCAACCCGAATGGTCAAAGTCGAAGGAAATGATCCCGCTGATTGTTGATTATGTAATGCACAACCCGCAATGGGAAATTTCGTTGCAGACACATAAATATTTGAATATTCCTTAAAAAGTGTAACTTAGAATTATATACCGCTATAATTCTGCATGAGGATTTCTATCATACTCATATTGCTGTTTTCCCTCCCGGTACTGACATTTGCCCAGGTTCGACAATATTCTACTACTGATAAGGAGGCGGCCGGTTTTTATACCCGGGCTAACCAGGCTATAGATGAGAACGATTACGACCTGGCCATACAATACCTTTATAAAGCGGTACAAAAGGACGATAATTTTGTAGAGGCGCATTCGCAACTGGGCGACCTGCTGCGCTTAAAACGCAATTATAAGGACGCCATCACACAGTTAAGGGCGGTAGTAAAACTCAGGCCCGATTATAACCGTGCTATCTACCTTAAATTGGGTGAAGCTGAAGTATACAACGCGGAATACGCAGCAGCCAAACCCGACCTGGAAAAATACCTGGCCGCACCCTACATTACCGAAGCAAACCGCTTTTTAGCCCGAAAATTAATAGCCGACTGCGACTTCAGCATTAATGCCATGCAGCATCCTGTGCCGTTTAAACCTGTTAACATGGGGCCTGAGATAAATACCGCTGCCGACGAATACTTGCCGGTAGCCACAGCCGATGAAAGCATGCTGGTATTTACCCGTAAGATAGCCAACAACGAGGATTTTTATAAAAGCACCAAACTGGATGGCAAATGGCAGCTATCTTCCCCGCTTAGCAGCGTTATTAATACACCAAATTACAACGAGGGGGCGCAATCTATATCGCAGGATGGCCGGTTTTTATTTTTTACCGGCTGCAACCGCCCAGATGGTTTGGGCCGGTGCGATATTTATATCTCGCAAAAAAGAGGTAACGATTGGTCTAAGCCCTTTGACCTGAGTCCGCCTATTAATACTGCGGGCTGGGAATCACAACCATCTATCAGCGCTGATGGGCGTACCTTGTACTTTGTAAGTAACCGCAAAGGTGGTTATGGCGGATATGATATCTGGAAATCGACATTGACAGAAAAAGGCTGGGGCGAACCGGTAAACCTTGGGCCTAATATCAATACCAGCTTCGATGAGCAATCGCCGTTTATCCATCCCGATGATAGCACCTTGTATTTTTGTTCGAACGGCTGGCCGGGAATGGGCAATAAAGATCTTTTTATCAGCAGACTTGGCAAAAACGGCGAATGGCAAAAACCCGAAAACCTGGGCTACCCAATCAATTCCAGCGGCGATGAGAACGGCCTTACCATTACTGCCAATGGCGCATATGCCTTTTTCGCCTCAAACAACCTGAACGGATATGGCGGGTACGATATTTACACCTTCGAGTTACCATCAACTGTGCGGCCACATATGGTAACTTATGTTAAAGGCGTTATTACCGACGCTGCAAAAAAGCAACCGCTTGAGGCTGCTGTCGAGATCATCGACCTTGAAAAGGATATCCCCGTGTACCAGGATTACAGTTCGGCAACGGGTGGCGATTTCCTGGCTACGCTAACATCGGGTAAAAACTACGGCCTCAACATATCAAAAAATGGGTATATGTTCTACTCCGAGAATTTTTCGCTGAAAGACCATGAACCGAAAAAGCCCTTTAACATCTCGGTCTCGCTCGAGCCAATAGACATCGGCAATAAGGTGATCCTGAAAAACATATTCTTTGATACGAACCGTTTCGACCTGAAACCGGAATCGATGGCGGAATTGAAAAAAATAATAGCGTTCTTAAACCTAAACCCATCCGTAAGGATTGAATTATCCGGCCATACTGATAATGTGGGTAACGATATTGCCAATCAAACCCTATCAGAAAATAGGGCTAAATCCGTATACCAGTTTCTTGGCGATCATGGCATCAATCAAACTCGGATGGTATTTAAAGGTTACGGAAAAACGCAGCCCATAGCGCCTAATACCACCGATGAAGACCGCGCTAAAAACCGCCGGACAGAATTTAAGATCATCGCGAAGTAAGCTTAAAACCCGAAAGCAAAAAGATTAAAGTCCTTAGCCTTTGGTCAAAAAAAAGCAGCTATCAGCATAACGCTTCATAACCGCTTTTGGCTTTGTGCTTTCGCCTTTCAGCTTAGTTCCCTAATTCCGACATGAATTTGATGCGCATTAGCTGCACCTCTTCGCGGGTATAGTCATCAGCGCCTAACTCAACCAGGGCATTATCGATGGAGTCAATCTCTGCTGAACGGAAATAATCAAATACTTCTTCCTGCTTGTCCTCATCTATCACCTCATCTATATAATAGTTAAGGTTAAGCTTGGTACCTGAGTTTACAATGGTTTCCACCTCTTTCAGGATATCCTCGTAAGTAATACCTTTTGAAGCGGCAATATCCTCCAGGTTTAAATGCCTGTCGATGTTCTGGATGATATAAACCTTAAGTGCCGATTTGTTGGCGGCGCTTTTGATCACCATGTCTATCGGCCGGTCGATATCGTTATCCTCAACATACTTTTTAATCAATTCGGTAAACGGTGCGCCAAATTTCAGGGCCTTGCCGGCACCAACGCCCGAGATCTGCTTCAATTCATCGGTAGTGATCGGATAATGCGTACACATCTCCTCCAGCGATGGATCCTGGAAGATCACAAATGGCGGCAGGTTCTTTTGCTTGGCTATCTTTTTACGCAGGTCCTTCAGCATTTGCAGCAGTTCGGTATCCAATGCGCCGCCGCCGGTTTTAGGGCTATCTTCCGAATCATCGTCATCGGTAGCACCTATCGGCCTGTTCATAATAAAACGTATGCTATGCGGGTTCTCTAAAAAGTCGTGCCCTTTTTGCGTAAGCTTCAGCAAACCATAATAATCAATATCTTTCGATACATAATTATCCAGCATGGCCTGGCGTAGCAGCGATTTCCAAACCAGTTCGCCTGCGTCTTTTCCAGATCCAAACGTATCCAGCAAATGGTGTTCGTAATGATGTACCTGCGGGATATCCTCGCCCATTAATACACTGATGACATGGTGATCATCAAACTTCTCGCCCAGGTCCCTAATCAGGCTTAAAACCCTGTGCAAATGCTCTTCGCCATCAAAGTGCTGTTTGTGGGCGCAGCAATTATCGCACATATTGTTACAGCCCGCCTCGTTAAAGTTTTCGCCAAAATAATGCAGTATCTGCTTACGACGGCAAACCGACGATTCGGCGTAGTCGATAACTTCTTTCAGTATCTGTGTACCGATCTCGCGTTCAGAAACCGGCTTATCCTTCATAAACTTCTGCAGCTTATCAATATCCTTTTCCGAGTAAAAAGCCACACAAACACCCTCGCCACCATCACGGCCGCTACGACCAGTTTCCTGGTAATAACCTTCCATACTTTTTGGCATATCGTGGTGTATTACGTAACGTACATCGGGTTTATCAATACCCATACCAAAGGCGATGGTCGCCACGATCACTTCACAGTCTTCCATCAGGAACTTATCCTGTGTATCGGCACGCACTTTGGCATCAAGACCGGCGTGATATGGCAAAGCGTTAACGCCATTTAATGTAAGCGCCTGGGCCACCTCCTCTACCTTTTTACGGCTGAGGCAATAAATGATACCCGATTTACCCGGTTGCTGCTTCACAAACTTAACGATCTCCTTTAGCACATTTTGCTTAGGGCGAACCTCGTAAAACAAATTGGTACGGTTAAAGGATGATTTGAATACCGTGGCATTGTTCATCTGCAGGTTCTTTTGGATATCCTGCTGTACCTTTGGCGTAGCGGTAGCGGTAAGGGCAATGATCGGGATGTTCTCGCCAATGTTACTGATCACCTGCCTGATCTTGCGGTATTCGGGGCGGAAATCGTGTCCCCATTCTGATATACAGTGCGCCTCGTCAACCGCAACGAACGATACATGGTTGAGGCGTAAAAAATCGATATTATCCTGCTTGGTCAGCGATTCGGGGGCAACGTACAAAAGTTTGGTTTTGCCGCCCAGCACATCCTCTTTAACACGTGCTATTTCCGACTTGGTTAAGGATGAATTTAAAAAGTGCGCGATACTATCTGAACCACCGAACGCACGAAGCTGATCGACCTGGTTCTTCATTAATGCAATTAGTGGGGAAATTACTATCGCCGTACCATCGCTCATTAAAGCGGGCAGTTGATAGCACATAGACTTACCACCACCCGTAGGCATGATCACAAAAGTATCATTGCCCGACAAGATATTGGTTATGATCGCTTCCTGCTCACCTTTAAAATTATCAAAACCGAAAAAGTTTTGCAGGTTGTCAAAGAGCGATTTTTTTGTCTCTATCATTTATAAATATTTACTCGTGTATTAAAAGTTCAAAATAACAAAATTTTCCATATAAACCATACATACCAACCGTTTTTTTAAATAAAAATGATAATCGGTACAAACAATTCAATTTTTTATTCATTTTTATGCTCGTAAGTAAAGCGCTTATTAAACGTATCTTTTACATTAATTGGTACAACAATATTTGCTTTTTATATAAAAAAACGTCAACTCACTGATAGTTACATCAAATGAATAAAAACAACTACGCCATTATCATGGCCGGCGGCATCGGCAGCCGTTTTTGGCCCATCAGCCGCACATCGCATCCCAAACAATTTATCGATATTTTAGGCACCGGTAAAACCCTTATACAGCAAACCTACGATCGTTTTCTGAAGATCTGCCCGCAGGAAAATATCTACATTGTAACCAACGAAATTTACAGCGACCTGGTTAAGGAGCAATTGCAGGGCATTGGCGATCAGCAGATACTGACTGAACCCGTAATGCGCAATACCGCGCCTTGCGTGGCCTATGGTTGTTTTAAGATAGAAAGCATTAACCCCGATGCGGCCATTGTGGTTGCCCCTTCCGACCACCTGATACTGGATGAGCCGGGTTTTATAGCTACTATCGAACGTTCGCTGGAGACGGCATCGCAAAACGATTGCCTTATTACCCTGGGCATTAAGCCATCTCGCCCCGATACCGGCTATGGCTATATTCAATTCACCGATAAAACCATCAATGGCGATTTCCATAAAGTAAAAACCTTTACCGAGAAGCCTACCCTGGAAATTGCCAAAACCTTTTTACAAAGCGGCGATTTCCTATGGAACGCGGGCATCTTCGTGTGGTCGGCCAAAGCTATAGTGGATGCTTTTGGCCAGCACCTGCCCGATATGAACGACATTTTTGCCGATGCCCGCTCGGTTTATAACACCGACGATGAAAGGCCGTATATCCACACCGCCTACCAGCGTTGCACCAACATCTCTATTGATTACGGTATTATGGAAAAAGCCTCGAACGTATACGTATTACCATCAGAGTTTGGCTGGAGCGACCTGGGTACCTGGGCATCAATTTATGATCTGGCCGAGAAAGATTACGTAGGTAACGCCGTGATCCCGTCGGACAAGGTGATCATGTACGATTCATCAAACTGTATGGTGAATGTACCCGAGGGTAAACTGGTGATTATTAAAGGCCTGCACGATTTTATCGTGGTTGAATCGAACAATACCCTACTGATCAGCCCACGCTCGGAAGAGCAAGGCGTTAAACAAATTGTTGCCGATGTGAAGCAGCAGTTTGGTACGAAGTATATATAATGTTAGAGATTAGTGATTGGTTGATTAGAGATTAGGTTCTAATCATTCTAAAATAGCGATGAATCTTCAAATTCATCGCTATTTTTGTTGGTACCATGTTAGGCACATTTGGAATATTCGAATTTCGGGAAACCAGCTTTGTAATAAAGCTGAGCGATAGAACATTAGAAATATTTTGGGATAACATCTCGGAAATCAACGTGCATAAGGCCGACATAATGACGACCGATGATATCGTTATGGAGATAATCTACAATGATCGGGTACTTAGAATCACGGAAGAAACTGAAGGTTGGGATGAATTTACTGATCAATTAGAAAAAAAGTTTCCGGGCATCCCAGGCGATTGGTGGCAAAAGGTCGTACATTCTGCTTTCGCAACAAACTTTGCCACTATCTACAGAAGGACAACTTAAGTTTTTCGTAACTTCTAACTAATCTCTAATCACTGCGCGACAGCGCGCTGCCTTATCGCCTCATAAATAATGACACCTGCGGATACAGATACGTTCAGCGATTCAATCTCGCCGTGCATAGGTATTTTGGCCAAATGGTCGGATATGCGGATCAGTTCATTTCGGATACCCCCATCTTCCGAGCCCATCACGATAGCCGTTGGCATAGTATAATCGGGCTTGTAGATATAATCGTTGGTTTTTTCGGTACAGCACACCAGTTGCAGGCCGCTCTCCTGTAAAAATTTGGCCGATTGCACCAGGTTATCCTGTCGGCAAACCGGGATTTTATATAATGCTCCGGCCGATGTTTTAATCGCATCGGGATTGATCTGTGCCGAACCTTTTGATGGTATCACAATAGCGTGTACACCTGCACATTCGGCCGTGCGGGCTATGGCACCCATATTGCGCACATCGGTAATACCGTCAAGCACCAAAACCAGCGGCACCTCCCCTTTTTCAAATATCTGGGGGATAATGTCCTCTATTTTTTGATAAGTGATAGGCGATATAAAAGCTACGGCGCCCTGGTGGTTCTTCATGGTAAGGCGGTTCAGCTTTTCAATAGGTACCTGTTGCGCTGTGATATGGTATTCGGTCAGCAACTCGCGCAACTCGTGCCATAAGCCGCCTGACAGGCCGCGTTGTATATACAGTGCCTCGATCTCCTTGCCGGCCGTAATGGCTTCCATTACGGCACGGATGCCAAACACCATTTGATTGCTTTCGCGCTTTTCCCTGTTATCCCTGTAGTTATCCCGATTATTATTGAATGCCATACCGTATTGAATTGAGGGTCAAAAATAGCCATATTAATTAAATAAGGCAGATATAAAACACATGGCAGTTTTTAATCACTATTTTTTAAGTAAATAGCAAAATTATTTTACTAACAACTATCATATACACCTGTAAAACAGATAATTAATAATAGTTACCAACACAACATTGTTAACAATATATTAAAAAAATGTTGCGTTTTTTTATGGTTAAAGGCATTTAATTTTTTCTTCAAAAAAGATTTAAACCCTTACTAAAACCGACAAATTTTAGTATATTTTTGTTGTCCTTATGATTTCAGATAACGACCAACAAAGCAGATCCAATTTTAAAAATAGCGACCGGCGAAATTTTACACGTAACAACCCTGTAAGCAGCGGTTTAGGTAAATTACCACCACAAGCGCTCGACCTGGAACAGGCCGTGTTGGGCGCCCTAATGTTGGAGAAGGATGCCCTTTCTTCGGTAATTGACATCATTAAGCCCGAGGTTTTTTACGAAGAACGCAACCAAAAGATCTTCGAAGCCATACGTGTATTGTTCGAACGCACCTCTCCTGTCGATATCCTTACCGTAACCGCCCAGTTACGTCAACAGGGTGAATTGGAGATGATCGGGGGCGCTTATTATATCACTGAACTGACCAATCGTGTGGCGTCTGCAGCCAATATCGAGTACCACGCCCGTATCATCATCCAAAAATATATCCAGCGCGAATTGATCCGTATCTCTACCGAAACGATCAGCAACGCTTATGACGATACGTCGGATGTGCTGGACTTGCTGGATAAAGCCGAAAAAAACCTGTTCGAGATTGCCCAAAATAACCTGCGGCGCGATTCGCGCAAGATGGACGACCTGGTTCAGGAAGCCCTGCGTGATATTGAGGCGTTAAAAGATAAAAAGGACGGCCTGACCGGTATCCCTTCAGGCTTTACCGACTTAGACCGTATGACCTCAGGCTGGCAAAAATCCGACCTGGTGATCATCGCGGCGCGTCCGGCGATGGGTAAAACGGCATTCGTATTAAGCTGTGCCCGTAACGCTGCTGTCGATTTTGCCAAACCGGTTGTGGTGTTCTCGTTAGAAATGTCCTCGGTTCAGTTAGTTAACCGTCTGATATCGGGCGAGGCGCAAATTGAGCAGGAAAAGATACGTAAGGGCACACTGGAAGAATGGGAATGGCAGCAGATCCACAGCAAGGTTGGTCGCCTGGAGCAAGCCCCATTAATTATTGACGATACCCCGGCGCTGAACATCTTCGAGTTCCGCGCTAAATGTCGCCGTTTGAAATCGCAGCACGATATCCAGCTAATCATCATTGACTACTTGCAGCTGATGCATGGCAAGGCTGATGGTAAGGGTGGTAACCGTGAGCAGGAGATCGGTAGTATCTCCCGCGCGCTGAAATCGGTTGCTAAGGAATTGAATGTGCCGGTGATTGCCCTGTCGCAGTTAAGTCGCGCCGTAGAAAGTCGACCGGGTGGTTCTAAAAAGCCAATGCTTTCGGACTTACGTGAGTCGGGCTCTATCGAGCAGGACGCGGATATGGTATTGTTCCTCTATCGTCCGGAATATTACGGTTTAACTGTTGATGAAGATAACAACCCAACACAAGGTGTGGGTGAGGTAATTATAGCTAAGCACCGTAATGGTGAAACGGGTACAGTACGATTGAAATTCGTTGGTAAATACGTTAAATTCACCGACCTTGACACCATGGACTTTGGCGGCGGCGGCGGTGGCATGGAAAGTCCGTTTGGCGGATTAACCCCCTCAACCAATTTCGACAGGCCAAGCAATGTGATCATCCGGCCATCGCGCATGGATGATATGGATGATGAGGCGCCGTTTTAATGTGCAGATATGCAGATGATAAGAAAGCGTTCCGGGAATACCGGGGCGCTTTTTTTGTTTTAATGGTATTGACAGATATCATGTGCCTCCATCTTTTTAAAGCAACTTCTATGTACCTATTTTATTTTTACAATTAAACTTTGAAATACAAAGTACTTTTATTTATCTTTATATCGATAAGTTTAAACAAGTTCATAATGACAAAGCAAAACACATCTGTAAACTTCCTGAGATCAAAAGCCGGTATGATATTGGGCTTTATAACTGGCATGACCGCTTTCCTATTTCTTTTTAAGATTATCATCCTCGACCGTACCTCACCTGCTGATGAACTGGCCCCGGGCATAGTGATGATAGCGGCGATAATCAGTGGCATGTGCTTCGCATTTGTTGGCAGATGGGCACAAAATTATTGGACAAAAACACGATAAGCCCTTATTTCCGAATATCGGCCAAATTTACTTACCTTCAATACTATCAAAATGCTGTGAATGATAGTATTTAAACAGGTATTTTTCTTATTAATCATAATTACTTTTACTGCCTGTAGCCGCATTGATAAACCAGCGCTGATACTCCTGTTTAACGGAACCGGAGCCTCGTCCAACGATGTTAAAGCCATTATTGCCATTCTTGACCATGAGCATCTTGATTACGCTACAGTCAGCTCTTCGGAATTAAACGGTATGAACCGGTCACAGATCATGACCTATCGTTTACTTATTATGCCGGGTGGCGATTTTATCGCTATGGGAAAGAGTCTAACTATCGCAACATCTGCAAACATTCGCTATGCGGTACAACATGGCTTAAACTACCACGGTATATGCGCGGGAGCTTTTCTTGCGGGCAGTTCGAAATATTATAATAGCTTCAATCTTGCATCGGGCATAACATTCGGCTTTTATAGTGCTGAAAATAAGGGGATACGTAAAGCATCTGTGGCAATAAGCCGTCCCGGTGCGCCAACACTCGATCAGTATTGGGAAGATGGCCCGCAACTTTCGGGCTGGGGTACAGTGGTAGCCAAATATCCCGATAACACGCCCGCTGTAGCTGAGGGCAAATGCGGAAAAGGATTTGTTATCCTTACCGGCATTCATGCCGAAGCCCCGGATTACTGGCGTGGCGACATCGATTTCCATACGTTGGCCGAAGTGGATAACGCTTATGCGGCATTACTTGTTAAAGCAGCTCTTAACGGAACGTTCCTGCCCCATTTTTAAGTCGCTTATTTTATTTCGTTTATTCATTTCGCAATTCTATTTTTAATGAATGTTAGTTTCTGATATCCAATAAATTAAGCAATATGCCGATAGAAATCATTAATAACGAACTAAAACTGGAAGTTTCTGGTTTTTCGGGTTTAGCCTCCAATAAGAACTATGGTGCCACGGCTTTCGGACTGACCGATTGTAAAATCGCAGGGATTAAAACATAAAGGCCTGAATATTTGAATATACGAAGACAATCATCATGTTTTTTCCCGGGGTTGGATTGCAGGATCCTTCCACGAAAGATACAGGACTGGAACTTAAAACTATAGTGCTTAAAAAGTATGCTTACTACAAACACATCGGCCCTTACAGCCTGCTCGGGCAATCGAGCGATAACATGCGGGCCGAGATACAAAAATTAGGGCTACACTCCCGCCTGCCTTATATTGAGATATACGGGCACTGGACAGAGGATGAAACTAAACTGGAAACAGAATTGATAATGGCGATTGATTAGTTTTTACTCAATTATATGATTTATATTGCTCACAGCATAATATCGTATATATCGGCCATTCGAATTAAATTGTTTATATAGTCTTGGTTAATAAAAGGTTCTGACCATTTTAATTCCTTGCGCCCATCGGGATAAATACTTGTATTTTTAATTGACTTTGGTATAATTGCTTCGCGATAACTATTCAATAAAAGTCTTTTACCTGTTTCGGGGGCACCATATTCCAATTCCATTATCGCAATAGCATTGGGATCGCATTTTAAATGATAAGGATTATCCTCATCGCGTAATACATTTAATAAAGAAACAGGATTTTTCAATTTCTTAAACAATGGTATAACATATTGTTTAAAATCATTTTCAATTTCGCTGGCTAAAATTACATCCGAGGTAGTTGGGTCGAGTAAGTACCACTTGTCTCTTGAATGTATCAAACGGCCTACTCTCACTCTTACATAACAGTCATCACTCTTGACAGACGTGGGAATTTCTCTATTTGTGGAAACTTGATATAGTTTTGTGTTAAAAAAGCCCAGATTAACAGTAAACTCGACTCTTTCGCTATGATTAAATCTGTTGAGTTGAATATTTACACACTGTATTAAATCATTACTAATACAAGTAAAATTCAGGCCGTTCTTTTTGAAATCAATACTTTTTAATATCGGCGCAATTGTATTCTTTACAATTGCCTTAAATTCCAGTGTTAGGTTTCTTTCCATGTTAATATGTAATTCTTATAACCTTGGAGTTCTCAAAATATCAACCCCAGCAACACCCCGATGATAATAATCACCGGCGTTTTGATCTTAGTAAAATAAAGCAACGCAAACGTCCCGATCATCAATCCATAAGCCATCCAATCGCCTAAAAACGGTTTGGTAAGCAATATAAAAGCCGTAGCCATAAAACCAACGGCTACCGAGTTGATGCCGCTTAAGGAGTTCTTTATACGGGTGATCTTTTTCAGGTCCTCCCAAAAGGGGACGATAAATAGTATCAATATCAGCCCGGGCAGATTAATGCCAATAACGGCTACTATGGCGCCAACTACCTGCCCAGCAAGGCCATACCCTTGATTACCTAAAGTTATGCCACCAACAAATGAAGTAAAAGCGAACGTCGGCCCGGGTAAAGCTTGCTGCAAGGCATAGCCTGAAAGGAATTCGGTATTACTGAGATAGTGCTTCACCTCCACAAATTCGGTATACATCAGTGGCACCAGTACCTGCCCTCCCCCAAATATCATAATACCGTTACGATAAAAATTCTCGAACAAACGCACAGGTAAGCTAAATGGTGATGTCCGGTTGATCAGCGCACCCATGGCGGCAAATAATAACAGGATACCGATAAAGTAGCTTACCTTACGGCGGTTTACGTTGGCAAATAATTTTACCCGTAGTTCCGTTTCCTGCGGTTGTGTTTCCCATGCCGATGAGATGATGCCCCCCATCATGATCAAAATCGGGAAGGCATAAGCGTTTTGCAATATCAGCGTAGCGATCAGCGACCCGATGGCCAGCATCACACTCGCCTGCGTTTTCAGGCATCTAACGGCAAATGTGTAAGTAGCGTAAGCCACTATGCCTACCGCCATTGGCCGGATATATTTTAGCACTTCAGCAATTTGGTTACGGCCGGCAAAGGTTTTATAAAATATGGCTGCGGCGCCCATTATAGCTGCTGATGGCAATATCCAGACTAAAAAAGTGGCAATAGCAAGCGGCAACCCTCCTACCTTCCACGCTATGCCAACAACGGTTTGGGTTGACGACGGCCCTGGCAGCACCTGAGCAAGCGCGTTCAGTTCCATTAACTCCTCTTCGCTAACGTATCGGCGCTTCTCTACAAAATCGCGCAGCAACATGGCAAGATGGGCCTGTGGCCCGCCAAAAGAGGTAAAGGTATACACCAATACATCGCGCAGAAATAGGAGTTGCCGTTTGTTCATCTATGGTTCATGGTTGATGGTTCATAGTTCATGGTTAGGAGCTTTACTACTATGAACCATTATCTATGAACCATGAACTTACTCAATAATCATCATCGTCATCATCCCCAAAACCGTTCAACTGGTTATAAACCGATTGCAACTCCGATAATGCATGGTTATCGCGGGCCGCACGGGCGGTTTGCATACCGGTTTGATAGGTTTTCAGGGCGTCATCATTACGGTTAAGTGCTTCGTACAGCTTACCTAAATGATAGTAGGTACCCACATAACCGGGGTGTTCGTTCACCAGCTTTTCGTAGTAGCTAAGGGCCATATCTGTTTGATTTAAACGCAGATATTCGGTGGCGAGGGCATATAATAAAAACTCGTCGTCGGGTTCGTTCTTTAAAAACTCCAGTAATTTCTCTAATCGGTTAACCTGCATTTTAAACGCTCTCTTTTTTTACTAAATTTGCAAAAACCTCTGCATGATGAAGATCTTAGTGTGCATAAGCAACGTGCCCGACACCACGACAAAAATAACTTTTACCAGCAATAACACGCAATTTAATGCTGCCGGTGTTCAATTTATCCTGAACCCTTATGATGAAATTGCCCTGGCCCGCGCCATCGAACTAACCGACGGCGGCAACGGCACAGTAACCGTTATTAATGTTGGCGATGTAGGCACCGAACCAACCATTCGCAAAGCCCTGGCCATTGGCGCAACAGATGCCGTACGTGTGAACGCCGTAGCACACGATGCCTGGTTTGTGGCCAAACAAATTGCTGAATACGCCAAAGCAAATGCTTTTGATTTGATCCTGACCGGCCGCGAGTCCATCGATTATAACGGATCAAAAGTGGCTGCCATGGTTGGCGAACTGCTGGATATCCCATCGGTATCCATCATTAAAAAGCTGGATATCAGCGGCAGCCATGCTACGGTTGAACGCGAGATTGAGGGCGGCAAGGAGATCCTGAGCATCCCGTTGCCGTTTATAGCCGGTACTGCCGAGGGCGTTGCCGAACCGAAGATCCCGAACATGCGCGGCATCATGTCGGCACGTACCAAGCCTTTACAGGTGATAGAACCGGTGGATGTGGCCCTGAACCTGGAGGTAACCGCCTACGAAACCCCTGCCCCTCGCGGCCAGGTAAAATTGGTAAGCGCCGATGAAACTGCTAAGCTGGTTGACCTGTTACACACCGAAGCCAAAGTTATTTAAGAGAGATATGAGAACCGGGATGTGAGATATGAGACCCTCGCATCACCGGTTAATCAATTGGTCTCAAATCTCATATCTCACGTCTAAAATCTGAATAAAACAATGCCAGTTTTAGTATATACCGAAAATGCCGGGGGCAAATTCAAAAAATCGATATTCGAAGTAGTTTCCTACGCTAAGGCTATTGCCGATGCGCAAAGCACTACCCTTACCGCTATATCTATCGGCGATGTTAGTGCCGATGACCTTGCCTTGTTAGGTAAATACGGCGCCGATAAGGTGCTGAATGTATCGGCCGATAAGCTGAAAAACTTTGTTAACCAGGCCTACGCCTCGGTAATTGCCGAAGCCGCCAAAAGCGAGGGTGCCGATATTGTAGTATTATCCAACTCGTTCTCAGGTCGCGGACTGGCACCGCGCGTTGGCGCCAAGCTGGATGCCGGTGTGGCTGATGGCGCGGTTTCCCTGCCCGAACTAAGCGGCGGTAAATTCAGCATCAAAAAAACTGCGTTCTCGGGCAAAGCTTTTGCTGTGGTAGAACTGACATCGGCTAAAAAAGTGATTGCCTTAACACCAAACTCGTACCAGGTTGTTGATAAGGGTACATCGGCTAAGGTGGAAGACTTTAGCGTTGATGTAAAGGAATCGGACTTTAAGGCGATGCTAAAGGAGATCGTTCGCTCTACCGATAAGATCTCCCTGCCCGATGCCGATATTGTAGTATCCGGCGGCCGTGGCCTGAAGGGCCCGGAGAACTGGGGTATGGTAGAAGAACTGGCCAACCTGCTGGGTGCTGCTACGGCCTGCTCTAAGCCGGTATCCGACGCGGGATGGCGCCCGCATAGCGAACACGTGGGACAAACCGGTATAGCTGTCAGCCCAAATTTGTATATTGCCATCGGTATTTCGGGGGCTATCCAACATTTGGCGGGCATTAGCCGTTCAAAGGTTATTGTGGTTATCAACAAGGATCCCGAAGCGCCATTTTTTAAAGTGGCCGATTACGGTATAGTTGGCGATGCTTTTGAGGTTGTCCCTAAATTAATTGAAGCGGTTAAGGCCTACAAGGCTACCGCATAACATGGATTGAGCCGGGTTATGGGTAATAACATGAAGAAAATAGAGCTGGATATTGTTGGCCTGTCATACAGCCAAACACAATCCGGTGCGTACGCGTTGGTTTTGGGCGAGGTGAATGGACGCCGCCGCCTGCCGATCATTATCGGCAGCTTCGAGGCGCAGGCTATCGCCATCGAGATAGAGAAGATGACCCCGAGCCGCCCCCTAACGCACGACCTGTTTAAAAGCTTTGCCCAGGCTTATAATATCCAGATCCAGGAGATCATTATCTACAACCTGGTAGATGGCATCTTCTACGCCAAACTCATCTGCTCGGACGGTAAAAAGACTGTTGAAGTAGATGCCCGTACATCCGATGCCATTGCCATGGCCGTCCGTTTCGACTGCCCTATCCATACCTACGAGTTTATTCTCTCAACCGCCGGCATCGTTATCGAAGGCAACGATTTTGTATACCTCGAAAACCTGAACGAGCAACCCGCCGAAGAAAAGAACCCAGCCTCCCCCGCCGGCAATTACAAATCGGTAAGTGAGGATGAGTTAAAAACCATGCTGCAGGAAGCCCTTGCCGATGAAGCTTACGAAAAAGCAGCCAAGATCAGGGATGAGTTGAATAAGCGGAAGGCATCGTAAGGTTTCCTTCTACGGGCTATAGCATGTGCACTTTCAGCGCAAAAATGTTTCAGTGGAATAAAAAAAATGAACAAAAATCCTTGTTTTTTGAACAAAAATTGAACACGCAACCTATTGATTTATAATTCAATATATGCGTTTGTTCAGAATTTCATTTGCTCACCACTAAGCTGTTTTTTTAAGGTACTGACAGACTTACGCCACCAAAGTTTCCAGAGACATGAGTATGTTCTGCAATAGACTG